>JAIXUZ010000088.1 GCA_027483285.1 Bacteroidota bacterium | reverse complement strand
TCCTGGCACGATACTACAATGCCCGTTGGTATATGCGTTAAACGCACCGCCGAGTAGGTAGTATTTACCGACTGTCCGCCGGGGCCCGATGAGCAGAATAAATCTTTACGCACATCGTTGGCATTTACTACTACGTCAAACTCCTCAGCCTCTGGCAATACAATAACCGTAGCGGCCGATGTGTGTACACGTCCTTGGGTCTCTGTTTCGGGTACACGCTGCACACGGTGCACACCGCTTTCAAACTTTAATATACCGTAGGCGCCATCGCCCATTACGTTAAAAATAACCTCTTTGTATCCACCCGATGATCCGTCGGTATGGTCAACCAGCTCCACTTTCCAGCCTTCGCGTTCGCAAAAGCGGGTATACATTCGGTAAAGGTCGCCGGCAAAAATACCTGCCTCATCGCCACCCGTACCTGCACGCACTTCCACAATGGCATTCTTTGCATCTTCAGGCTCTTTAGGTATTAACAATACCTTCATTTCCTCTTCAAGCCTTGCAAATTCCTGGGTCAGCTCGTCAAGTTCCATTTTGGCCATCTCGCGCATTTCGGGGTCTTTCTCCGTAGCCAAAACCTGTTTAGAGTATTCAAGGTTGTCGTATACGTTTTTGTAAATATGGTACGCGTCAACAATTGTTTTAAGGTCTTTATATTCTTTATTAAGCTGCGCAAAACGCTTCATATCAGCCATTGCCTCGGGTTGAGACAACAGTACCTCAACATCCTGCCAACGTTTCTTAATAGCTTCTAACTTATCTAACATTATACTAAATTTTTGTGCAAAGATAGCAAATTAGGGGATAGGGTGTAAGGGGATAGGGTGTAAGGGGATAGGGTGTAGCATGTTTTCGCGACATTTCGCATTATGAATTATATTTGTGGTATGGCAAAAACACCTAACAAATTCACTACTAAAAAACCGTGGGCCGAGAAGATGCAACACCCTGCCGAACCGGTTATAGAGGTGCTAAACGAACAAAAAGGCCCCGCATACCCTGCCGGGCGTATGCTTATTGGAACACCTATGGCTATTGATGAAATTGTAAAGGGTATTCCTAAAGGAGAGTTAATGACAGCGGGCAAGCTGCGGGCCATAATGGCGGATAAATTTGATGCTGATTATGCCTGCCCTATGACTACGGGTATCTTCCTGCGCATAGCCGCAGAATATGCCAACGAGCAAATGAATAAAGGAGTCAAGAATGTTACCCCTTTTTGGCGTGTTATCCGCGATGATGGTTCGCTGATAGACAAACTACCCGGCGGTATTGAACACCAGGCCGAACTTTTGGCAAAAGAAGGTTTTACCTTTGTACCTAAGGGTAAAAATAACATAAGGGTAAAGGCTTTTGAAAATTATATTTAGTTTGCAACCCCTCCCCAAGCGCTAAAGTGCTTGGTAATCGCCCTTTGCAGGAAGAGAGCTTTATTACTCCTAATGCGCAATATGCAGCTTAGCTATTAAATCATCGGTAGCATCATCGCTATAAATACCATAGCCGTTTACCAGCGTACCCTTAATGCCGTCTTTAGACTCTAAGGCATACAGCACCGATTGGTCGTCGGGGTCTGTCATACCCTCAAAACGGTACACTTCCGTCACCTCAAAATCATCCGGCATCAGCACCAAATCGCCACACTCAAGGCAATTGTTTTTCATGTTAAAGTCAAAGGTATAGCCCTTTGCTTTAAGGTCGGCCAGGCCGTCTACTAACGATTCGTACTTAATCATAACAATTTAGCTGCTTAGGTAAGCGCTATACATCCAAACCAGTTTTTCCTGCTGGCTAACGTAGTCGCTTATTAACGAGTTTGTACCTTCATCATCTGCCTCTGCCGATAGCGAAAGTATCTCGCGTTCTTTGGTTAATATTATTTTAAAATTTTCCAGTATTTGGGCTAATGCTTCTTTACCGTCGGTAACATTTGTTTTTTCTTTTATTGCCGATTTTTTAAGGTATTCAGTATAGCTATGAACAGGGGTATGCCCAAGGGTTAAAATGCGCTCGGCTATTTCATCAATTTTAAGCAAAGCATCGGTATATAACTCTTCAAACTTTAAATGAAGCTCGAAAAATTTCTCTCCTTTAATATTCCAGTGATACCCACGTACATTCATATAAAACACCTGGTAGTTGGTAAGCAGGTCGTTTAAATTATCGGCCAGTTGCTGGCATTTTTTTGCATCTAGGCCAATCACATTTAATGTTTTGGTGGCTTTTTTAGTTTTGTCTTTCATTTTTGCTGTCTGTATTATTATTCAATAACAAAAACGAATGTAATTGTTTTTAAAAATCCGAAATATTATTCCAACTTTAATTTTTAGATGAGGCGACAATTATTGTTTAAACATCAATAAAAATCCTAAAAAATGCGAATTGAAGAGGAATTGAAAACCAAGGGCTTTGGAAGCGAAAACCAAAAGGCCCAGCTAAACATTTTGTTTACTGCCGGATGGGTTCGCTGTGGCATTTTAGCATCTTTAAAACCTTATGGCGTAACCCCCGAACAGTATAATGTATTGCGTATACTGCGCGGTAGCCATCCGCAAGCGGTATGTTTAAAAGATATTACCTGCCGCATGGTAGACCGTAACTCAAATACATCGCGCATAGTTGACAAGTTGGCAGATAAAGGCTGGGTTGTAAGGCAGGCTTCGGCAACCGATAGGAGGGAAGTGCAAATAGGGCTTACAGATAAGGGCGCCGACATATTGAAACGCATTGATAAACAGTTTGGTGTTGATAATATGATGTACTCAAGCGGACTTACAAGTGCAGAAGCGGAAGAACTTAACCTGCTTTTAGACAAACTTAGAAGCACATAGATTCTTTTTGGCATAATTGTTGTTGCAACATTAATGTTGATACAATAAATTTAAACCTTGTTTTGATTTTATAGTTTTACTTAAAATATTTTATTTGTTATGAAAACCTCAGTTTATAAGGCCGATGATAGGGGCCATGCCAACCATGGATGGTTAGAAAGCTGGCATACCTTTAGTTTTGCACAATATTATAATCCGCAACGTTCTCATTTTGGTGCCCTGCGTGTGTTGAATGATGATTATATAGCGGCAGGCATGGGCTTTGGAACCCACCCCCACGATAATTTTGAAATTGTTACTATACCCTTAGAAGGTGCTGTTGAGCATAAAGACAGTATGGGCAACCACGGCATTATTAAACGCGGCGATGTGCAGATTATGAGCGCAGGCTCTGGTATTGCCCACTCAGAATTTAACGCCAGCAAAGAGGAGTTGCTTAAGTTATTCCAGATATGGGTATTTCCAAAAGAACGTAACATTGCCCCCCGCTACGACCAAAAAACATACCCGCTTGAAGGCCGTAAAAATAGCTGGCAGGTGGTAGTATCGCCTACGCACGAAGGTGCTGTGTGGATAAACCAGGACGCTTATTTTAATTTAGGGCACTTTGATGCAAACAGCAATGTTGACTATAAAATGAACACTAAAGGCAATGGTGTGTTTTTGATGGTTGTAGAAGGACAGGCCGAAGTTGACGGACAAGTACTTAACAGGCGAGATGCCATTGGTGCATGGGATGTTGACAGCGTTACCATTAAAACCAGTGCCGAAACAGAGCTTTTGGCTATTGAAATACCAATGGCCGTTTAATATACCTTAACCCTAAAAAAACCTAAAAAAATGGATAAGGAAATAACTAAAAAATACAGTAACGGCGAGGTTACTGTGGTGTGGAAACCAAGCATGTGCATACACTCTGCTATATGCTTTAATGGCCTGCCTGGTGTTTTTGACCCCCGTAAGCGCCCGTGGATTACAGCAGAAGGCGGCACAACGCAGGAAATTATGGCGCAGGTTAATAAATGCCCGTCGGGCGCACTTAGCTACTACCACAATAGCGAAATGACCAATCCTGCCATTGATATTGAAACTATTGTAGAAGTATCGGCAAACGGGCCGCTGCTTGTTTACGGAAACATTAAAATAAAAGATGCGCAGGGCAACGAAACCATTAAAAACAAAGTAACAGCTTTGTGCCGTTGCGGGCAATCGGCCAACAAACCCTATTGCGATGGTAACCACCGCAAAGTAGGCTTTGAAGGATAATATAAAATATGAAAATGAAAGTCTTAATTATTAGTTCGAGTACCCGGAAGGGCCGCACCAGCCATAGGGTTGCGTTGCATTTAGCTAACAGGTTTAACGGTGTTGCCGGCGTAGAAGCCCGCATACTCGATTTGATGGAGCATAAACTGCCCATGTTTGAAGAGGTATATGTGCGCGATGAGAACCCTACCGAAGCTGCCAAAGAAGTTGCCAGTATGCTAAACTGGGCTGATAGTATGGTGTTTTTAACTCCGGAATATAACGGCACCTACGCACCTGCACTTAAAAACCTGGTTGATTACTATAACAAAACCGAGTTTATTAAAAAGGCAATAGGTATTGTAACAGTATCTACAGGTGCATTAGCCGGCATGCGTTCTGCTGTGCAAATGCAAAATTTAATACCCGCATTGTTTGGCTATGTAGCACCCTATATGCTGCCTGTAGGCAATGTTACCGATAAGTTTGAAGAAGATGGTACCCTTAAACTGCCGCTTTTTGAAAACAGCGTCCACAACTTTATAACCGAATTTTTGTGGCTGGCCGATGCTATAGTAGCTAAAAAAGAATTAGCCACCGCCGCTGCATAAAAAAACAAATTCCCCTGTAAGTGGGGGTTGCTTGGGTAAGCGCAATACGGGCAGTCATTCTTAATATATAGATTCTGATTTAAGCCCTCTCCTTTGGAGAGGGTTGGGTGAGGCAATTATCTCTTTTCCCAAATCCGTATGTAATCAATCTCAAAAACATACGGAAACTTGGTAAATA
>JAIXUZ010000225.1 GCA_027483285.1 Bacteroidota bacterium | reverse complement strand
CCTGGCTACCAATCCAAAACAAATAAAACGGCTAACGCTTAAATGCTGATTTAAAGTGAAATAATATGCTATTTTACTTTTACCACCACTACCCCATGGGTAGGGACCGCAACGGTTATTTTGTTGTTACGTATGGGGCTATTTAAGCCTGTCCACAGGTCTTTTGAAGTTTTGCAGGTTGTAGTGGTGGCTTTGGCTAAATCGTAAGTAGTAAACTTTCCTTTTTTACTAAGGTTGCAAAAGGCTAAAGCAAAAGAACCATCAACCAGTTCTTTTTTCCAAACCTGTATATTGCCTTTTTCTTCCAGAAGCACAGCTTGCTTACCCAGGCGGTCCTGATTAAGGGCTATAATATCATCGTTGGTAATAAGGCTCATGGTAAAGGGGTCAATTTTGGTTAAATCGCAACCCAATAGCAATGGCGATGATAGCATACTCCACATAGTAAAATGCAAACGCTGTTCATCTTCAGTCAACCTGCATTGGCGACTATCGTCATTCCAACCCACAACGCCCAACACCAGCATATCGGGATCGTTCCAGTGACCGGGTTGTGCATAGGGTGCCAGTTTTTTCTGCTTATTTAGCAAGCGTTGTACCGATGCCCAGGTGTCGACAATATCGCCGGTTGTGCGCCAGCTGTTGCCACCTACACTTGCCCCCCACTCCCATACATTGGCAAGGCCATATTGGCAAAGGCTGTAGATGATATCGCGGTTAGCGTTCTGGATGAATTTATTCATCAGTATATAAGGTGCCTGGATGGCTTCTTTTTTAAGCCCTTTGGTTTGCCATGCATACGAGCATAAGTCGTACTTAAGATAATCTACGCCCCATTTTTCGTAGGTTTTAATGTCTTGCTCCTCATGGTCTAATGAGCCTAAGTAGCCCCCACATGTTTTTGGCCCGGGCGAGCTGTAGATGCCAAACTTTAGGCCCTTACTGTGGATATAATCGCTAAGGGCAACCATGTCGGGAAACTTATCGTTAGCGGCAATTTCGCCATTTGGCAAACGTTCAGCACTCTCCCAGCCATCGTCAATGTTTATGTAGCTCCAGCCGTGGTTTATTAGACCCGACGATACCATAACATCGGCAGCATTGCGTATGTCTTTATCGGTTACACGCAAGCCAAAAACATTCCAGCTATTCCAGCCCATGGGTGGTGTTAACGCTACATTGCCAATGTGTATATCAAAAAACAAGGTATCGGCACCCAAACTATTTTTAGCCAATACTATGGTTTGATAAATACCAATGTTGGGGCAACTACCGCTTATAATGCCAGTGCTTTTATCAACCTGTAAACCATCAGGCAGGCCATAAATTTCATAGCTAATGGGCAGAGTGCCAGTAGCCGGAATTTTAAACAGAAATGGGCGGTTAGGCTTTGCACCATAAATATCGGGGCCATGTATTTCGGGCTTTTGCCCAAAACAGGCAATGGCTAATAGTAAAACCAGTAAGGTAATGGCAGCTTTCATTTTACAATAATAGCGGTTTATGCAGACACGGAAAATAAAATGGATAGATTAAGCCACAAACTCCAATATAAACTCGGTGCCAACATCAACTTTGCTGTTTACTGTTATTTTACCACCAATAGTTTCAACCTGTGTTTTAGTCATAAACAAGCCCATGCCTTTTCCCTCGACCATTTGGGTGTGGAAACGCTTGTAGAGCCCAAACACCTGGTCGCCCTTTTTATCAAGGTCTATACCCATACCATTGTCTTCAAAAACAAGGGTTATGCCGGCATCGGTTTTATGGCTGCTAATTTTTATAACCGGGGGCACATTGGGCCTGCGGTATTTAATGCTGTTGGTTATAAGGTTGTAGAAAATGCTGTAGAGATAGCTCTTAAGGGTATTCATTTCGTTGATAGCTGTAAAGTCAGCGTGTATTTCAACCCCTTCGGCCTTTATCATGTTGCTAATGCTAACCTCAATATTTTGCAGAGTTTCCGAAAAGCTAACCAGTTCTTTACTCTCGCTTACCTCGCGTTTAACCTGCAGTATTTGGTTAAGGTCTTTTATAACATTGTCGAGCTTACTAGCAGACTCTGCCAGTTCTTTAACATACATTGCCTTTTCTTCCTCGGTACTGGGGCCAATTTGCAACTCATGGGCAAAACCAATAATATTGGCTACCGGTGCACGCAGATTGTGCGATACAATGTATTTAAACTGCTCCAAATCTTTATTCCGCTGTATTAAATCAGCGGTTAATTTCTCGCGCTGTAAATCGGCTAATTTACGATTGGTAATATTGCTTACAGAAAGTATAACACCCAATACTTTAGCATCAAAATCGGCCACGGGGTATATCATAACTAGGTACCAGTTTACTGTACCATCGGGCTGTGGATGATTGCTTTCGTAGTTTATATGCTTACCCGCTTTGGCATCTTCCAGTGCTTTTTCTATTGTATGCTTCTTACCAGGCAAAAAATAATCAGGTAGATAATCACCAACCTCTCCTTTCCAGTTAAGCTCATTGAGCGCAAATTTTGATGCTTCGGCATTAAACGATAAAACCTTAAAATCTACATCCAGTAAAGTATAGGCAGTATCGCTGGTATCAAAAATTGTTTTAAGGTTAGCCTCAGAATTAAGTAAGGCGTGCTCTGCCCTTTTACGGTCTGAAATATCTTTACGTATGGAAACATACTGCCATATTTTGCCCTGCTCATTTATGAAAGGCACAATGGTAGATTCTACCCAATAAGTAATACCATCTTTTGCTTTGTTACAAATATCTCCACGCCAAATATTGCCATTAAAAATGGTTTGCCACATATTTTCAATAAACTCTTTAGAATGGTAGCCCGAGTTTATTATTCGGTGGTCTTGCCCTATCAGTTCCTCTCTGCTATACTTAGAAACTTTGCAGAAATTGTCGTTGACAAAATTAATAATCCCATTGGGGTCGGTTTTTGATACTATAGATGACACATCCAGTGCAATTTTATAGTCTGATAGTTCTTTAATGGTTTTTTGTAATGCAGCTTCGGTATTTTTTATTTCAGATATATCTATACCTGAAATAGCCATACACTTTTGTCCATTATAAATAATAGCCTTAACGTAATGTGCAATAGGAACCCTGCGACCATCTTTGGCAATAACAACAGCATCAAACTCAACAGCTACCACCTCTGCATCATCCTGCATTTTTTGGGCCACCATTTCTTTATCTGCATCGTCGTAAAAATCTAGTGGACCCATGCTAACAACATCGGCTAAGGAATAGCCTAACACTTCTTCCAATTTCTTATTCCATTGAAGGTAACCCTTTTCAAAGGAATAAATGGCAAAGCCATTTGGTAGAATATTTATTAAATCGTCTGAAGAATTTTGATTGCTATCCCCACTGTTATCATTAAACGACAACCCCTTTTCACTATTTGAATTTACACCCATGCTCCAAATTTTTAATACAAAAAAGTATGATTTAGCATTTAGTAAAACAGATTAAGAATTGGAGCTTTCTTAATATGTTTCTTCAGCCTAAATACCAATGCAATTTTAAAAAAATAAACTCAAATTAAAAAACTGTTTAGCTATTTAGTGTTTTTCTGTTTGTAATACGATACAATAAACAAAAACAAATTTTGCAAAACTGAAGAAGTGCGGTTTTAAAGTATTACAAAGGGCAACGTAACTATGTGTAGCCGTTAAAAAACGAATAATGATACACTAAATTCAAAAAAATTACACAAGTTGAAACATTGACTTCAGCTTATCTCTCGATAATGGTTTCTCTAAATATCCTGATACTAATTTATTGTTTGCCGCCTTTTCTTTGTCGCCAGGGTCAACAGATGAAGATAAAACATAGATGGTAAAATTGGGTTCAATAAGTTCGGGCATTTCTGCAAACTTATCCAACACATCCCATCCGCTTAGGGTAGGCATGTTAATGTCTAAAAAAAGCACTGTTTGTACCGGGTTTTCAGCATATTCATCTACAATAAACTGTATGCCATTTTCGGGCATAGTATAATCAACAACATCAACACCTTCTATTGTTTTTTTGATAGATATTTTAGTTAGTAAATTATTGCTTGGGTCGTCATCAATTAATAAAAAGCGTTGCGGTATTTTCATCTTCAATTGGTTTAGTAAGCCACTTTTATGCTAATTTCAAATTAAGCATAAAAATTCTGATAATAATGTAATAAGGGGTACCAATGCATTACCCATGTATGTATTAGTACAAATCTGTTTGAATTATTAGATTATTAATTATCTCTTACCTACAAAATCAGCATAAGAAAACTCGAAACTAATTTCCGCATTAGGCCTAAAGCCCTTGTCAAACGAACTTTGCAAGCGGAAAAACTGTTAAGCCCTGGTATTTTGGGCTGTACCCAACCACACCGTTTGGGTGGTTTGAGAAAAATACTGGTTTAACATAATGCTATGTAAGGTTTTACCTATTACTTGTATCAAATGTCGGGTGTGTCAACATTGGCTATATGTTTTATCTATTGGGTTGGCAATAGCAAAGCCTACAATTTTGCCATCAAGCTCGGCAACCCAACCCTTGCACTTTGGCGTAAAGACTCTCCGCAGTTGGAATTGTAAACAACACTGGTTACGTTGTGAGTGTTTTCTATAACCGCAAACGTACGGTTAACATTTGGAGTATATGGGCTATGGTGGCTTTGCGGTAAGAATAGGTTAAAAATAAAAACAAAAAGCCCCGACAAGTCGGGGCTTTTTAAGTTCTATTAGCAGCAAAGTTATACTTGCATTGCTAAACGTTTCTCTAAATCCTCAATGTAAGAGCGGAAACGTTTGTCGGTATCAATAAGGTTGTTTACCGTGCGGTAAGCGTGTAATACCGTTGCGTGATCTTTACCACCACAGTTCATACCTATGGTTGCTAACGATGACTTGGTCATGTTTTTAGCAAAGAACATAGCTATTTGGCGGGCTTGAACAACCTCGCGACGACGGGTTTTAGACTTCATCATCTCAACAGACATGTTGAAGTAGTCACAAACAATTTTTTGTATCAGCTCGATAGAAACTTCGCGGGTAGTGTTTTTCACAAACTTATCAATCAGCTGGCGGGCAAGGTCTATAGTAACCGAGCGTTTGTTAAGCGATGATTGAGCGATAAGTGAGATAAGTGCACCTTCCAGCTCGCGGATGTTGGTAGTAATGCTGTAAGCAAGGTACTCAACAACGTCGCGTGGCAGGTCTATACCATCGGCATATAGTTTCTTCTCAAGTATAGCAATACGGGTTTCCAAATCAGGCACCTGAAGGTCGGCTGATAGGCCCCATTTAAAGCGAGACAATAAACGTTGCTCAATGCCTTGCATTTCAACCGGCGGCTTATCTGATGTTAAGATAATTTGCTTGCCTGTTTGGTGCAGGTGGTTAAAGATGTGGAAGAACACGTCTTGCGTTTTTTCTTTACCGGCAAAGAATTGTACGTCGTCTATTATTAACACGTCTATCATTTGATAGAAGTGGATAAAGTCGTTTTGGGTGTTGTTTTTTACCGCATCAATAAACTGG
>JAIXUZ010000060.1 GCA_027483285.1 Bacteroidota bacterium | reverse complement strand
TTTAGCAATTATTAAGCCAATTTCCTAATGGGGTATCGGTTATAGGGGTTAGGGCTTATTTAATAAATGACAAAGAATGTGTTTAATGGTTTAACTGGCTTATGTTAAGGTTTTGTTAATTGCGAAAAATTATAAAAAAAGCCCCGCTGATGCGAAGCCTTTTATTATAAATTTCTAATTGACAATTGTGCATTGACTATTGTCAATTGATACTATCCAATCATTTTTTTAGGGTCAACCCAGGCGGTGAATTCTTCGTCGGTAAGGTAGCCAAGGTCAATGGCAGCTTTACGAAGCGTTAGGTTTTCTTTATGGGCTTTTTTGGCAATTTTAGCAGCCTTTTCGTACCCAATATGTGGGTTAAGCGCTGTTACCAACATTAGCGAGTTCTCAAGGTTATTTTGTATGGCATCAAGGTTTGGTTCGATACCTACGGCACAATGCTCGTTAAAGTTGTAGCAGGCATCGCCAATTAGGCGGGCTGCCATAAGGAAGTTATAGATGATAACAGGTTTAAAAACGTTCAGCTCAAAGTGGCCGTTCATTCCGCCAACGGCAATAGCCGCATCGTTGCCAATTACCTGCGCGCAAACCATGGTCATAGCCTCGCACTGGGTAGGGTTTACCTTGCCCGGCATAATAGACGAGCCCGGCTCATTCTCAGGGATTAATATCTCACCAATACCGCAGCGTGGGCCCGATGCCAGTAAACGCACATCGTTAGCAATTTTCATTAACGCAACGGCAACGGTTTTCAACGCTCCCGATGCTTCTACTAAGGCGTCATGGCTGGCAAGGGCTTCAAATTTATTCTCGGCAGTAACCATTGGCTGGCCGCTAAGTTCGGCAATGTATTTAGCCACCAACACATCGTACCCTTTCGGGGTGTTGATGCCTGTACCTACCGCAGTGCCGCCAAGGGCAAGCTCTGATAAATGTGCCAGCGAATTCTTAATAGCACGGATGCCATGGTCTAACTGAGATACGTAGCCCGAAAATTCCTGGCCTAAGGTTAGTGGCGTAGCATCCATTAAGTGGGTACGGCCAATCTTTACAATGTCTTTAAACGCTTCCGATTTTGCTTTTAGCGTATCGCGAAGTGTTTCAATACCCGGAATGGTTAGTTCCATCAGCATTTTGTAAGCAGCAATGTGCATGGCTGTTGGAAAGGTATCGTTTGATGATTGCGATTTATTTACATCATCATTCGGGTGGATGAACTTTTTGTCCGACTGTAAGTCGCCACCGTTAAGCTCTTCGGCGCGGTTAGATATAACCTCGTTCACATTCATGTTGCTTTGCGTGCCGCTACCGGTTTGCCAAACAACAAGGGGGAATTCAGCATCAAGCTTGCCTTCTAAAATCTCGTCGCATACTTTGGCAATAAGGTCGGCTTTTTCAGCAGAAAGAACGCCTAAATCGCGGTTGGTATACGCTGCGGCTTTTTTAAGGATAGCAAAAGCACGGATAACCTCAATAGGCATGGTGTGGCCACCTATTTTAAAGTTGTCTTTACTGCGTTGGGTTTGGGCTCCCCAGTACTTTTCGGCGGGTACTTGTACCTCGCCCATGGTATCGTGTTCTATACGGAATGACATAATTTGAATGTGTTATTTTTTGCGTGGCAAAAATACACATTCGGGGGATAGGTTTTAGGTGATAGGGATCAGTTTTTCTTTAATCCTTTATCACACCCCCTCACCCTTATCGCCTATAACCTCCTTTCTGCCTTAGCTTCATTCTCCTTCACCCTGGCTTTTACCAGCTTTTTGATGAGTGTTTTAGGCAGGGGTTTGGCAGGGTCAAATTGCAGGGTGCCGGTGCTGGTTTTGTAGGGAGCAATATCGTCAACAAACTTATCCATAGACCCATGGCTGGCTAAAAACAGGCTGTAGTGCTTTTTAAAGTTGCAGTAATATACCAACATGCCTTTGTACATAAACGCGGGCATTTTGTAGCTTATTGCCTCATCGGCATCGGGCGCTACAGATTGTATGGTTTCGCGCAGGGTTTCCATAGCCTTGCGCATTTGTTCATCAGCAATAGCGGCAAGGTAGGCGTCTACATCTTTTGCTGTTGTGGTGTTTTTAGCCATAGTCCAAAATTACCATTTTGGTTAAAAACAGCAAAGAGTAATAGCCCCAAATAAAGGTTTTTACGGCTATAAGACCAAATCGCCCTCGGTAATATCCCTATCTTGGTTAATTGATGCCATAGCACTGTTTAATGCAATTTGCGCTATACTTTGCTTAGAGTCCCAATAATAGGCCCCGCGGGTAATTACACGTATCAACACTAAATCAGAACTATCAAACTCATTAGGAAACCATGTTTTATCAACCCTTGGCAGTAGCTGTTTAACCTTTTCAGGGCTACCAACAATTTCGGCAAAGCCATAAACCGATAAAAAATCGCGGTACGATGGTTTTGAATACAGCAGCTGTACCATGCTATCTAACAATATTTCATCATTTTTATTGGTGTTCTTCAGGCTAAAAAACCAAAAATCGCCGGCAGCATCAACCTCTATAGTAGACATTGGCCTAACATCAAAAGGAATGTCCTGCACATTGGTACAAAAAAGGCAAACCTTAATTTCATTCGCTAGTTCTTTCATTTTGGCTATTGCAGGGCCATCATCTAAATTTATTACGTTTCTCATGTTATGGTTATTTAACTTACAATACAAGGCAAACCTTTGAAAGGTTGATAATGTTGTAAACTTCCTATCTTCGCAACTTATACTGATAGTTAATGATAAAATCAATGACAGGTTACGGCAAAGCTGTAGCCGAGTTTGAAAAGAAACAGATTACGGTTGAAATGCGCTCTGTAAACAGTAAGCAGCTTGATGTTAATATGCGCATACCCGGGCTTTACCGCGAAAAGGAACTGGAGCTGCGCCAGCTTATTGCACAAAAGGCAGAAAGGGGTAAGATAGATTTTTCAGTGTCGTTGGATAACCAGGGCGATGAAAAAAGCGTAGCACTAAACCGTCATTTGGTTAAAGCCTATTTTCATGAATTGCAAACCATAACTATGGAAACAGGACAGCACCATGTTGACTATGTTGGTATAATAAGCAAGCTGCCCGAAATATGGAACAACACCCGCCCCGAACTAACAGAACAGGAATGGCTGATGCTTAAACACGCGGCAGAAAAAGCCCTGCATTTGTTTGACGATTTTAGGATTGCCGAAGGTGAAAACCTGCAACACGATTTGCGCCAGCGTATTGGTAACATACAAAAATTACTGAGTGAGATACGCCCGCATGAAGTACGCCGTACTGAAGCATACAAACTGCGCTTAGAACAAAAGGTAAAAGATGCTGTTGGTGCTGATTTTGTTGATGCTAACCGCCTGGAACAGGAGCTGATTTACTACATTGAAAAGATAGATATAACGGAAGAGAAAGTACGCCTTACCAGCCATTGCAACTACTTTATAGAAACCATGCAGGGGCCTGATAATAACGGGCGTAAGCTGGGCTTTATATCGCAGGAAATTGGACGCGAGATTAACACCATAGGCTCTAAAGCCAACGATGCTGAAATGCAAAAGCTGGTAGTGGTAATGAAAGATGAGTTAGAAAAAGTTAAAGAGCAATTGCTAAATATTTTGTAGGCAAAATATTTAGTAATGCATAATTCAGAATGCAAAATGCATAATGATTAATATGGCAAACGAGAAACACAAACTGGTAATTGTAGCGGCTCCATCGGGGGCGGGTAAAACAACCATTGTGCACCATTTGCTACAAATAATTCCTGAGCTGGAATTCTCCGTATCGGCTACTACGCGAGAACAGCGGCCTAACGAGCGCCACGGAGTAGATTATTACTACATTACCAAAGAGGAGTTTCACCGCAGGGTTGACAACCACGAATTTTTGGAGTGGGAAGAAGTGTATGGTGGTAATTTTTATGGCACGCTAAAGTCTGAACTGGACCGTATATGGGCCAAGGGCCACCACGTTATTTTTGATATTGATGTAGTAGGTGGTTTGCGCCTGAAGGAGTTATACCCCGATAATTCACTATCGGTATTTATTATGCCACCATCGGTTGAGGCATTAGAACAGCGTTTACGCGGAAGAGGCACCGAAACACCAGCCAACCTGGCTATGCGTGTAGAAAAGGCGGCACATGAAATGAGCTTTTCTGATAAGTTTGATATAACCATAGTAAACGCTACGCTGAACCAAAGCCTGCCCGAGGCAGAGAATATTGTGAGGGCATTTTTGGGGGTGTAGTTTAAGGTTACCACTTACCAATAAATATAGTATGCGATAATCACTATATTTGATTATGAAACAACTCTATGGTTTTATATTGGTGCTGTTTGCTACAACAGCAAATGCACAAGACTCGCTAAACGTATTATTTTTAGGTAATAGCTATACCGCATATAACAACCTGCCACAGCTTGTAGCGCAGGCAGCTGCCTCTACCGGCGATTATGTAACTTTTAATTCTAACACACCGGGCGGGCATACTTTTCAGCAACACAGCACCAACACCACAACCTTATCGCTTATTGCACAAGGCAACTGGGCCTATGTTGTATTGCAGGAACAAAGCCAGCTCCCCTCTTTCCCCATTGGGCAGGTAGAAAGCAGTGTTTACCCTTATGCCAAGAAATTAGACAGTCTTATAAAGGTAGCTAACCCTTGTGCCGAAACAGTATTTTATAATACCTGGGGACGCAAAAATGGCGATGCCTCTAATTGCGCAAACCTGCCTGCGCTATGTACTTACCAGGGTATGGATAGCCTGCTGCAATTGCGCTATGGTTTTATGGCCGATACTAATAATGCAATCCTATCGCCGGTGGCGCAGGTATGGCGTTATATACGCACTAACTACCCGTCTATAGAATTATACAACCCTGATGAAAGCCATCCATCTGTAGCCGGAAGCTATGCCGCTGCTTGCGCTTTTTATACAGTACTGTTTCGTAAAAACCCTTTGCAGATTACGTTTAATTCCAGTTTAGACTCTACTACCGCAGCCAACATACGCTTAGCCACTAAACTTATTGCATTTGACAACCTAGCCGATTGGCATGTTGGTGAATATGATCCTGTGGCTGATTTTTATGCGGAGAACGACATGGGAAATGGAGCATATTTAATTAACCAATCTATTAACGCAGATAGCTACCAATGGTATATTAACAATATCCTGGAAAGTACAGATGAAAACTACAGCCTGCAATTTAATGGCAGCCCCGTTACGGTGGAGCTAGTGGCGGGCTTTTGCGGACGTACAGATACGCTTATATTAAATGTATCGCCATTAGAGGTTAATGAGGACTTAGCTTCTTTACTAAACATCTACCCCAACCCGTTTACAGATAATATATCAATAGTAACCGAGATAAAACTACCCATAAACTGGCAATTGATAAATGCAACAGGGCAGCTTATACAATCGGGTAACGGCAGCAACATTGCAGGGCTAAACAACATGCCTACAGTCTTGTATTTACTTAGGTTAAATGTGGCGGATAAAACTATTACAAAGCGCTTAATTAAAAACTAAACGCTACACGCTAAAACAACTTAAGGTTCCCGCTTTCGTCCGCTTCAAAATTAGCGTCGGGTAAAGGGTCTTTGGGTGAGCGTGGTTTTTCAGGTTCCGGTTCGGGCTCTATTACTACTTCAGGCTCCGGTTCGGGTAGTGGCTCCAGCTCTATAACCTTGCTTATTTTGTATTGAGAAAGGCGCTTGCCTTTGGCTTTAAAGCCTTTAACGGCAATAAACTCATTCACATCAACCTCCTCATTTTCGCGCTCTTTGCCTTTGTCTTTAGCAAACTTAAGCTCTAAGCGGGGGAAGGTGGCTGTTTGCAGTAATATCAATTGCGAACCATCGGCCTCTGATATAAACAGCATGCGCTTTTCAGTAGGCTCGGGTAAAAAGCGTTTTACATAGGTAAAGCCATCTTCGGCATCGTAATACACAGCCGAGATAACACGCTTAGGATTGAATTTTTCAATCACCAGCAAATCATCATCATAGTGGTTTGTCAGGTCGAAGTTGGTAAAGTAATATTCCCCGTCTTTGTTTACAATGAAGATTTTATCATCGGCGGCAAAAGAGCCCAGCAAGCGGCCACGGCCATCGGCATTTAAGCGCCAAACGGTATCGTCAAACCATATCTGGCGGGCAGATAAGGTTGATGTACCGGCTTCTTTCTGCTCAATTTTCTTCACCGCATAGCGGGTAAGGATATTGCCCAGGGCGCTTCGGCCTTTAATAGCCAGGGTAGAAAAATCGAATTGGAAGGCCAGCTTTTTAATTTTAGCTATCGGCTTGTGGGTAACGGTAATTACCTCAGCCTCGCCATTAGGGTTTGCTGTAAAGTATAGTATCTGGCTACCTTTGGTGCCTTTGGTAAGGTCGTAAGGCTTATCGCGTGTAATGCCGGTAACGGCAAAGCGCTTAACCATAATGAATCCTTTAGGCCCATCAGCATAAATCATGTTGTAAATGGTGCGCTCGTCGTTCTTTTTAAAAACGCCAATGTGCAATATGTCTTTACCAACAAAGGTTTTGTCTGATATTTTGGTAACCAGCATGGTGCCGTCCTGCCTAAAAACAATAATATCGTCAATATCAGAACAGTCGCTAACAAACTCGTCTTTCTTTAAGCCATAGCCTGCAAAACCCTCTTCGCGATTTACGTATAGCTTCACGTTGTTTACCACCACCGCGGCGGCATCAATCGTATCAAACTGGCGTAGCTCGGTTTTACGCTCGCGGCCTTTGCCGTATTTCTTTTTCAGGTTTTTAAAGTACTCAATGGCATACTCCACCAAGGTATCAAGGTGCTGTTGCACAGTCTTGATTTCGTCCTCTAAATTGCGGATAGCCTCATCGGCCTTAAAACTGTCGAACTTAGAAATACGCTTGATGCGTATCTCAGTAAGCCTAACAATATCTTCGGTTGTAATAGCGCGTTTAAATAGCTTTTTGTATTTGGCAAGGCCTTTGTCAATAGCCTCTAATACGCCCTCCCAGGTTGTTTGCTCCTCAATATCGCGGTAAATACGCTTTTCAATAAATATCTTCTCAAGCGATGAAAAATGCCAGGCCTCTTCTAACTCGCCCAGGCGTATTTCCAACTCGCGTTTAAGCAGTTCAACCGTATTATCGGTAGATATTTTAAGAATCTCGGTAGCGCCAATAAACCGTGGTTTATCGCTATCAATAACACAGGTATTGGGCGATATGCTTAGTTCACAATCGGTAGTAGCATATAGCGCATCAATGGTTTTATCGGGCGATATACCCGCAGCCAAATGCACCAAAATTTCTACAAACTCGGCTGTGTTATCTTCAACCTTGCGTATTTTAATTTTGCCTTTATCGTTGGCATTTAAAATACTCTCAATAAGGCTGCCGGTGTTGGTACCAAAAGGAATATCCTGTATTACCAGTGTGTTTTTATCGTACTTGCTTATTTTGGCACGCACGCGCACTTTGCCGCCACGGTATCCATCGTTATAGCGACTAACATCGGCCATACCACCAGTTGGAAAATCGGGGTACAGTTCAATTTTTTTACCGCGCAACAGGTCTATAGACGCATCTATCAACTCGTTAAAGTTGTGGGGTAATATTTTACACGCCAAACCTACCGCAATACCTTCAACACCCTGTGCCAATAGCAACGGGAATTTTACGGGCAGCGTTTCGGGCTCTTTGTTACGGCCATCGTAGCTGCTAAGCCACTTGGTGGTTTTGGGGTTAAAAACAACCTCGTTGGCAAATTTCGACAGGCGGGCCTCTATGTAACGGGGTGCCGCGGCACGGTCGCCGGTAAAAATATTACCCCAGTTACCCTGGCAATCAATCAATAAATCTTTCTGTCCTATCTGCACCAGGGCATCGCCAATAGAGGCGTCGCCGTGGGGGTGGTATTTCATGGTATGGCCAATAATGTTGGCTACCTTGTTGTAGCGGCCATCGTCCAAATCCCACATAGAGTGCAAAATACGGCGCTGAACGGGTTTTAGCCCATCTTCAATATACGGCACAGCCCGTTCCAGGATAACGTATGAAGCGTATTCGAGGAACCAGTTCTCGTACAACCCCGATAGTTGGGTTATTTTAGAGCCGGTATCGCCCTGTGCACC
>JAIXUZ010000402.1 GCA_027483285.1 Bacteroidota bacterium | reverse complement strand
GTGCTTTTGCACTGGTGTTTTTGCTTCTATCCCTTATATGGAAAATAGAGTGGGCTCCGCTTGTTGGGTTGGGTGTTATAGCTTTGTGCCTTCTTATACCGCCACTGGCGATGGTTGTGGCTGAAGGATGGTATGCTTTTGCTGATGTGTTGGGGCGGATAAACTCATTTATACTAATGACGGTGCTGTTTTGGGCGTTTGTGATGCCGATTAGTTTAGTACGTAAGGCATTCCGCAAGGCAAAACCTGAAACTGATAGTACGTTTAAAGACGTCAATAAGACGTATAGTATTGAGGATTTTGAAAGGCCGTGGTGATGCAGTGGCGAAGTGGCGTGTGGCGAGTTAAATGACCCCCTCGCCCTAAATCCCTCGCCCCTTAAAGGGCGAGGGACTTTTAAAAAGATATGAAAGGAGTTAAGAAAGAGCATTTACCAACTAAAGTTTGCCTAGTATGCGGACGGCCTTTTACGTGGCGGAAAAAGTGGGAGAAAGTATGGGATGATGTTAAGTACTGCTCGGATAGGTGTAAGCGGAATAAGGGGCTGAAGTAATAACCCTGCATTATTCAATAAAATTGCAATACTATTGAGCTATGGCTGAACACAATGATTTAGGTAAGAAAGGTGAGGAACTGGCGATTGCGCACCTTAGGAAGCTGGGGTACGAAATTCGCAGTACCAACCACCGGATGGGGAAGGCTGAGCTTGATATTATTGCTATTGACGGGAACTTTGTAGTGTTTGTAGAGGTGAAAACGCGTGCTACGGATGTGCACGAAAACCCTATTGAGGCTGTTAATAACAAGAAGCGTAAAATGATGATTGACGCCGCCGACGAATATATTATTGAACGTAACTTGCCTTATGAGAGCCGGTTTGATATAATATCGGTAATAAAAAGCGGGAACAATAGCAGCCTTGAACACGTTATAGATGCTTTTAACGGATTGACGGGCTAGGCAATAAAAAACAGTAATTAAGATGTTAAACAGTATTCAACATATCTACTCATTATTTACAAAGAACCCGGTGGTTTGCACCGACACGCGTACTATAATTCCCGGAGCGATGTTTTTTGCGCTGAAGGGGGAAAGCTTTAATGGTAACGAGTTTGCCCAAAAGGCTATAGACGGTGGTTGTGCGTATGCTATAATTGACGAGGAGAAGTATAATACGGGCGACAGGTTTATTGTGGTTGAAGATGTGCTTAAAACGCTACAACTGCTGGCGCGCGAGCACCGCAGGGCGCATAACATATCGGTGATAGGTATTACAGGATCTAACGGCAAAACAACTACGAAAGAGTTGTTTAACGCTGTACTGTCTAAAAAATATAAAGTGCTGGCCACCAAAGGCAATTTGAATAATGAGATTGGGGTGCCGCTTACGCTGCTTGGCCTTACTAAGGAACATGATATTGCCATTATAGAAATGGGTGCCCGCAAGCAGGGCGACATAAAGGAACTGGTGGAGATTGCTGAGCCTACGCACGGTATTATTACCAATGTTGGCAAGGCGCACCTGGAGACGATGGGTGGCCTGGAAGGGGTGGTGAAAACCAAAACGGAATTGTATGACTACCTTGAACGTGAGGGAGGTGTTACGCTTATACGCTTTGAGGATGAAATTTTGATGGCTAAAGCGCCCGAGCTAAAAAGGGTTACCTATGGGTACAAAGACGGGGCCGATGTTGCGGGTAAGCTTATAGAAGATATGCCGAGCATAGTTTTTAACTGGAAGCTTAAAATAGAAAACAGGTTGGGGCCAGAGGTAACATCGCCTATGATGGGGAGCTACAACTTTACCAATATTATGGCCGCTGTTGCTGTAGGCGTTCACTTTAAAGTTCCCCATGTGCTAATAAACGATGCTATAGAGGAGTATACGCCAACGAATAACCGGTCGCAAGTGATTAAAACAGAGCGTAATACGCTGTTTTTAGATGCCTACAACGCTAACCCTACCAGCATGGAAGCTGCGATTCGCAGCTTTGCCCGTGTGGTAGCCGAAAAGAAAGCCCTGATACTAGGAGAAATGCTGGAAGTTGGTGAGCTTAGCGCAGCGGAGCATGAGTATGCTATACAGGTAGCTACATCGATGGGTATGTCGGAGCTTTACCTTGTTGGGGCAGAATTTAAGAAAGTGACTAAGAGTTTCCCTACGTTTAATACTATTGAAGAACTAAAAGCAGACCTGGAGAGCCGACACCTGAGCGGCAGGACTATATTGATTAAGGGGTCTCGTAAGAATAAGCTGGAGGAGATTGTAGGGGTGCTTTAGTAATCAATAGTTTGTAGATATTAAACTCCCCTACTTTTTAAGGAGGGGTAATCACGCCAACGGCGTGATGGGGTGGTTACAGCCAGTATTATTATGAATAACGAACTATATAACAAACCTCATTTAAAAAGCCAAAGGAAGTCTTTACGAAAAGACCTTACTATTGCAGAAGCCTTCTTATGGAAGCAACTCAAAAAATCTCAATTTGAGGGAAAAAAATTTAGGAGGCAGCAAAGTATAGGAACATATATAGTTGATTTTTATTGCCCTGAAGAAAAGCTAGTTATAGAGCTTGACGGAGAAGTCCATAACAATATTATATCGTCTGATTATGATGACAAACGAACTGAATACATGGAAGCTAATGGAATAAGGGTTATCAGGTTTGAAAATAAACAAGTATTTGAAAATTTTGATATGGTTATGGAAGCTATAAGGCAAACATTTAATACGTTGTAACCACCCCACCCTGTGCCCCCCCCCTCCTTTTTAAGGAGGGGGGGGTGAAAGTTCTTTGAAATAAAAAGCCCCGCTGTGCAGGGCTTTTTAAATATGTAACCACCCCGCCCTGCGGGCACCCCTCCTTAAAAAGGAGGGGACTTGAAAGTTCTTTGAAATAAAAAAGCCCCGCTATGCGAGGCTTTCAAAATTATAAATTCCTTTAGTTAAGCTTATACGGTACAATCATCCTGAATTCGGGGATGTTGACAAGGAAGCGTTTACCATCGTTACCCTCCATACTGTAGTAGCCGTGCATTTTGCCCATCTCGGTGCGGAAGTTGCAGGCGCTATCGTACTCGTAGAACTCGCCGGGGCCAATAACAGGCTGCACGCCCACTACCCCTTCGCCTTCTACTACACGGCTTTCGCCGCTAGAGTCGGTAATGTACCATTTGCGGGTAACCAATTGTACAGTTTGGGCACTATGGTTTTCAATCCTAACACGGTACGAGAATAGGTAATACTCTTGTGCCGGATTGGAATGTAACGGTTGATACTCAGTATCTACCGAAATTTTAATGCCATCTGTAACTCTGGTTTGCATCTGTTAAATGGATTCCTTAATAGCAATGTTATAAATTAGTTTTTTATAAAACAAGCACTTAGGGAATAAAGTTTACTATTTCCCGGTTACTGAGTTCAATCTTTCTACAGCCACCAGGCGGTCGGCCCTATCGCCAAAGGCGCGGATATAAACCAGTATGTGGTAAGTATTTTCGGTTTCGAAGTGGTTACCCTCTATATAGGTATCGTCTATATTACCTCCCTTGCTTACTACATACTGATAGTCGTACAGCCCTTGCTTAACCATTGCTGAGCCGGTATATTTGTGTTTATCAGTATTATAAACCATTTTAAACTCGGGCTTTAACTGCCAAGAAGTTAGCATACCGAAAACATATACGTCTCCATCAACCGGGTACGCAGCATCTAATTCAAAATTTACCCACACATAATCAGCTTCGGAATAGTAATCAAGTCCGTTTTGGTTGCGGATAAAGTAACGTCCGTTTAAATCATCCATTACGTAATATCTGTTTACCAAGCGGTTTTTATCGGGATAAAGGTAAAAGTGCCATTGCTTATCGTCGCCAAAAGCAATCTTTTGCACGGTCATATTCACCAGGCGGGAGTTACGAACATCGAAAGGCCTGAACTCGTTACCACCATTGAAGAGGTTGCCATTGTAATAATCATAGGTAAGCTTACCATTGTTTACATACAAGGGCTTAAGGCCATATATGGCATTATCCCAGCGCTCGTTTTGCATAATAACCGGCTTCACGTAATCAAACGGGTTGGTTACATTTTGAGTGCCCAGGTCTATATTAAAGTTAAGCTCCTGCTTGGTATTTCGGTCGTCGGGGTTGCGGGCGCGCTGAATAAGCGGAGTAACGCTTATCGCCTTTTCAACCACCATAAAGCGCTTGGTTAGTATAACTTTTTCGGGTTCATCGGCCAAAAAAACCATGATGATAAAGTTACCACTTACTTTGGGTTTCATATTCTCTGTGGGAAAATTAAGCCTGTAGTTGGTATACGATTTAAAGGTATTTAGCGAGAAACGCCAGTCGGTAATCTGGTCGGTCATAAGGCCATCGCTGTGTTGAGTAAACATGAGTTGCGATGGGGTCCAATCGGCATTGCAGTGGATAAAGGTATAGCCGTAAAACTTATTATCATTGTCCAGGTCGTCAAAACTGAGCATAAGCTTATCTGTACCATCCAGCTCTATAACTGGCAATGCGGGCTCAAAACCTACAGGGTGAAGCAATACGGTTTTGATATTGTCAACATAAACCTTTTCGGTAATAACAGTATCGTTTACTGCTGCCTGACATAATATAGATAGGAGGCAGGTTAAAACTAAAATGGATTTCTTCATCTATTGCTGTATCAATCTTCCCGTACCGGTAATGGTATCTGTTATTGCCAAAGGTGTACCAGTATAATAAACATCGCCAATAAGGGTAATTTTAACCCCCAAATAGTTGGTTGCTGTTGTGTAGATATTACCAGTGCCTCGGTGCAATACATACGACTCGCTACACTGCAAGCCACGGCAGTCTAAAAAGCCATTACCGCCGGTATATATGGTATTGTATGGGGCAATACCGCTTACTTTAATATCGGCATTGCCGGTATGTTGCACCAACTCGTTCCAACCGTTTCGTAATACTAAATCTATATTGCCCGATGCGTTATAGGTTTCAATTTTAAAATTAGAACTACGTAAGGTATCTGTATTGGTAATCTCACCACTGCCAGTAAAATACAGGCTGTATATAGACTTTAAATGAACCTCTGCCTTAATAGGTGTTTCAAAATTACGCACCCAGTTGCATTTGTTTTTATTGGTAATGTAAAGCTCTGTTCCGTTTACCTCTGTTTTAATAAGGTCGATAAGGTTATCGCCGCAACGTACTATAACAAACTCCTGGGTATCAGGTACCAATACCACATCCACGTCTTTATCTATGTGTATATGGTCAAACGGAGCAAGCTGCCGCAACTCTTCCGTTTGTGCACCAACGCTTTTAAAGCAGTCGACGGCATTCTCCTTTTTACAAGAGTATGCAAACACAATTAGTAAACCCAAAAGAGAAAATAAAGCCTTATTCATACTTATATTTAAGCATAGTAAAAGTACGCAATTTGTACCAATTTATTGTGGTAAGGACAAATTAAAAGGGGCGATAACCGCCCCTTTTAATAATTCATTTTTGATTAAAAAAATTAGAATGCCCTGCTAACGCCCAACACCCAGCGGAATTTGAAGTTACTGTTGTCAAACTGAGGTTTTTCACTCAACCAGAAAGGCATATCAAAGCGAACAGTTAAAGGTTTTGCCTTGAAAAGGTTACCCCAACGTTTTACTGTAAGTGCCAAACCTAAACCCGCATCAGCTAATATTCTGTTCTTTAGATTTGGAAAGCTGGAGTTAAAACTCTCATAAATTCCTAAGTAGTTTACCACATAGCCTGCATCAGCAAACAAATAGGTATTTAGCTTAATGTAATCTGATACTTTTTTAGGCTTCCACTTTACCAAACGGTCAAACTCAACCTCTACGTTACCAGCTATGCCTGAGCGTGTGTAGAAGTTGTTGTAGGTAGTATTGTTAATGTCGCTGGTCATTTGGTTTGGCAAGAGGTAGCCTGCATAGCCACGCAGGTTCATACCGCCACCCATGTGGAAGTTGTTAGTGCCCGAGCCATACGCTGCCCATTCACCAGGGAAGAAACCGCGTGCACGGGTATACTTATTATCCATCATTTGCTCGGGGTTGGCACCAGCAATGTACAAGGCACTTTCCAGCGGTACATTCTGGCCTATACCTAACTGGGCAAAAAAGCGGGTTTTAACCTCGAACTTGCCAAGGGTGTTGTTATTGATGCCTGTTACTGATAGCTGCGAATAGTTAAACTCAGACAATGCCGATGAACGCAGATTTACATTAATATCGCCTTTACCTTTCAGGTAATTATATTTATGGTCTAACCCCACGTTTACCGTGTTGTTAGGGCCATAACCCGACCATAGTTGTGGGTTGAACAGGTAATTATCATCATACCTTGCTATGGCTTTAAAATAGCCATAGTAGCGGGTATTCATTTTACGGTTCCATTGGTCTACTCCCAACTGGGCAATAAATACCCCATCAAGCAGGCGCACACCAATATTGTAGCCCATGCCTTTGTTTACCTTATCCAGCGCATCCCTAAAGTTAAAGCGGAAGTTAAAACGGTCTAAGTTTGATCGGGTATTATAGTTGTAACCATTGTTCTCTGTCAACAGCTTGTTGCCGTTGGTCCAGGTGCTAACCCAAAAGGTAAAGTCGAACACCTTACGGTAGTTAAGGTAACTGCCGTTTACGTTAAAACCTACTTTTAAAAAGTCGTAAGCGTTGCCCCAAACATCAGGCCTCCAATACACCTCGCGCTTGCGCCAGTTAGGCATATTAGGTATTTGTGCATCAAAATAGTGGGCTGTGTTTTTAATGCCTTTAGCATTATCCAACACATAATTATCAGCCAAACGGTAGCTTGGGTCTATCTGTACCGACTCTACCCCGCTTGGTATTGTTACTTTGAAGGTGTAGGTAGGGTTAATTTTATCCCAACCATACCATTTAGACAATTTTGTTGCTTTCGTTTCTTTTTCAAACCAAGTATTAGGTATATAATAATCGTAGGTTTTACCGTCTTTACCTGTTACTCTAAGGTCTATTGGCATTTGCATTTTGCCATTACGCTTAAGGGTAATTTCAAACGCGTCAGTCTCCCCTTTTACCTTATGCACGCAATCAACCTTATAGTCTATAACCTTTGCCGTTTCAATCCATTGGTCAAAAAACCAGGTAAGGTCTGTTTGGGTATATTCGGTAATAGCATCGCGAAAATCTTCCATATACGGGTGAGCAATTTTCCACTTATTAAAGTAGTGGCTCATTGCGCCCTGAAACAAAGAATCGCCCAGTACATATTGCAGGTTATACAGCATTGTAGCCGTTTTAAAATATACGTTTCGGTAACCACCACCATGCCCCAAGGCAGCATTAAAGTCGTCAGAGTGAGTGTTTAATGTACTCTCATCAAACTTAGCTGCGTCAACTATATAAGGGTAGTATACACGGCTATCAATAGCCAAATCATCGCGGGTATATTTGTTAACATATTTCTTTTGCGGGCGGGTTTCCTTTAGCGTATCGCCATCTATCTTTATAAGCGACCATGCAGTTAAAAATTGGGTAAAGCCTTCATCCAGCGCTGCACGGTAGGTTTCGTTACTACCCACCATACCAAAAAACCAGTTGTGGCCAACCTCATGGGCAAGCAACCCGTGGTAATCAGGCGTAAAGCCTCCATCTAGCGTAAGCATGGGGTATTCCATACCATCACGGGCATCTGCTACCACCATTTTAGGATAGGCATACATACCAAAATCTTCGCTATAGGTTTTAATTACTTTAGCTGTAAAATTGGCTGCATCCCACCAGCCTGCAGCATGTGGTTCCTGCACTAACGCCACTACCTGTATACCATTCCACATAGCCTCACCAATACGGTAGGTGGGGTCTGCAGTAAAAGCAAAGTCGTGTACGTTTACCCCGTAGTACTTCCAGGTTTTACGTTTGTCTTTGTTATATGGGGTTATTTCTGATGGTTTAGACTCCCAGGGCTTGCGCAAAAAATTACTGATATCAAGCTTTTTACGCAACTCAGTAGGCAACACCTCGCTCTTATTTTGCAACAAGCCTGTTGCCTCAACTACATAATTATCAGAAAATGTAAGCTCTACATCATACGATCCATAATCACCATAAAACTCTTTACCTAAATGTTGTTGCACATCCCAACCCATTTTACGGTCGTATACACACATACGCGGGTACCAATGCACCCCATCATAATGGGTAGAGCCGTAGGCATCAAACTTCTTCATGCGGCGGCGCTGGCTGCCACTATCAAAGTAGGTTTTAAACTTAATATCAAATTTAACAGACTGCCCACTTTTAAGTGGCTTATTTAAAACCACTTTCATCACAGTTTGGTCAATAACAATCTCAACTGGCTTTTGGCCATCAACAGTAAGGTCTTCAATAACAGTACCTAAACCTTGTTCTTCATACTTACCAGGTTTAACATCGGTTTTATTGTTCAGGGTCAAGGTTTCTAGGTACCCACCCTTAAGGGTCATATTCTGGTAAAGGTGAAAGTACACCACCGGCAAATCTTGCGGAGAATTGTTGTAATATGTAAGCTGCTCTGTAGCATCAATAATGTCGGTAGTTTCGTCAATATTGGCTTTAATTTTATATTCAACATCCTGCTGCCAGTAGCCATCAAATGGCTTACGGTTTTTCCAGTAATAAGGGTTATCGGCACTACGGTAAGGCACTGCAGTTAAAATAGGTTTATTTGCCTGGCTAAAACCCAGCAAATACAAGCACAACAAAGTGGCTACGCTTAAAAATCTCTTCATATATAGTTATTACAAAAAGCTAAATTATTCAAGTTT
>JAIXUZ010000352.1 GCA_027483285.1 Bacteroidota bacterium | reverse complement strand
TAGCCTGTAAGGCTTTCCGTTGTAGTAAAATTTTGACTTTTTGCCGTCAGCTTTTTTATTTCAACTCTCCCCCCGTCCCCCTCTCTTAAATTTTAAGAGAGGGGGTGACCGTTCTAAAGTAACAGTAGTACTTAAAATTCCCCTGTGTCGGGGGAGAGTTGAAACCCTTTCTGTTGTAGTTAAATTTTGAGTTTTCGCAGGATAATTTACAGGCATAAAAACAGGTTTATAGGTTGTACTGCAAAGATACAACCCGCAAAGGCCCTTTGTCAAGAGCTTTTGAAGTCCCTTTCCCCCTTGGGGGAGAGGGATTTAGGGAGAGGGGTGAACTAATATTCAAACACACCCTCCATAGCATAGTGGTCGCTAAGGTCTATTTTATCGCAGGCCCAGCGTACCTGGAAGCGTTTTATTACCCTGCGTTCGCTAACAAAGTTAAAGCCGTTTGCGCGGGTAAAAATATAATCCAGCGTCACCTGGCTGGTGTCTTTTTGGCCATGGGTAATGTCGTTGGTAGTATTATCCCAGGTGTATTGCATATTACCGCTCAGTGGCCCGTCTTCCAATTTTATTGAGCGTAGCATGTAATTGTAACGGGCAGTGTCGGTAACAGGGGTATTAAAGTCGCCGGCTATAATTTGGGCAACGCCATCCTTATGGGCTTCGCCCAGTAGTTTGTTTAGGTCGTAATATTGTTCGTTACGCACCTTTTGTTTGGCCTTTCCTTCGTCGGCTTGCAGGTGGGTGCCTACTATCTGAAAGGTTTTGCCATCTTTCTCCACCTCAATAAGCGTGGCGCCTTTTTTGGCAAAGCAATCGGCCCCGTCGCACTCGCGGTATAGCTTGTCTACACGGGTTTTAATGGGTAGCTTGCTAATAATCCAAATACCGCTGTTGGTAATGGTAACACCGCCTTTAAGCGGATTGCCGGCATCGTAAGGGTAAGTAGCTTTTAGCCCCTCCCATATAGCGGCACGTACTTTCTTGGTCCACGCTTCCTGAAAAACAATAACATCATAGTAGGTATTTTTCAGCGCATCAACTATGCCTTTGGCGCGCATAGCCTGCCCGGTGTTGCCTGCTATTTTGGGCAGCATAAATATGTTCCACGACAGTACTTTAATTGAGCCCGATGTAGATGTACCCCCTCCCCCCAACGCTAGCGCTTGGGGTACTCCCCCTTCGCAGGGGGAGAGCTTAATTAAACCGTTTTCTGCAAAAAGCCCCGCAACAGAAAGTTGCAGGGCCATTGCTACTAAAATAAGTTTACGCATATTAATATTTTAAACCTACGTTTTTGTAGATAAAGCTCATAATCCATGCTGGGCCAATTAATAAAAACTGAAGATCTTTTAAAAACGACGGTTTTTTACCCTCTATGTTATGGCCGTAAAACTGGCCTATCCATGCTACAACAAAAGTAATCAATGCAAATGCCCATAATGGAAAACCACCTAATGCAGGGCCTATCTTAGCTTCGTAAGCATAGCATAGTGCTGCACATAGCAAAGTGTAAAACAACATGCCCAGTGCCAGGGTAAATGATAGGCGTATGTAGTAAATAAGCACCAGTGTAAGGGCTATAAAAGCGGCATTAAACTGTATGGTGCGCCCCGCCAGTTCAAAATCAAATGGAAGTTTTATGCTCCATAGCAGGGCTACTACTGTCCAAAATATTGCTGGTACACATACATAATGTATGGCTTTGTTTGTTTTGTTTTGGTGGCTCTCGGCATACTCGCCAAGTAAAGAATCTATTGCTCTCATTGGTTGATGTTTTTACTACTAAGGCGAAATTAGTTTATGTACGGGCAATTATCAAATTTTAAATGCCAAATATTTAGGTAAACTGATAAAAATCACCATTAATTACTCTGATGGGTATCAAATCTTTGTTAATTCTTGGCTTTGGCTATTGCTTTATAGCCAAAAATCCAATAAATAAACGTACCTTTGCACCCGTTTTAAAAGAGAGCATGGAACAAATACGTAATATAGCAATCATTGCCCACGTTGACCACGGTAAGACTACTTTGGTTGACAAAATTTTATTGCAAACAAAACTGTTTCGCGATAATCAGCAAACAGGAGAATTAATTCTGGACAACAACGACCTTGAGCGCGAGCGTGGTATCACCATTCTTGCCAAAAACGTATCTGTACGTTACAAAGGTGTTAAAATCAACATTATCGATACCCCTGGTCACGCTGACTTTGGAGGTGAAGTAGAGCGTGTGTTAAACATGGCCGATGGTGTTATTTTATTAGTTGACGCGTTTGAAGGCCCTATGCCCCAAACACGTTTCGTTCTTCAAAAAGCACTTTCGCAAGGTAAAAAAGCAATTTTGGTTATCAATAAAGTTGATAAGCCAAACTGCCGTCCTGATGAGGTTCACGATAACGTGTTCGACCTTTTCTTTAACTTAGAAGCTACAGAAGAGCAGTTGGATTTCCCAACCGTATTCGGTTCTTCTAAACAAGGCTGGATGGGCCCAGACCCTAAAGTACCTACCGAAGATATTACCCACTTGTTGGATGTTATTATTGATAAAATACCACCTGCACCGCAGCAAGAAGGTACCCCACAGTTACAAATTACCTCTTTAGACTTTTCTACCTACACCGGCCGTATCGCTATTGGCCGTGTATCGCGTGGCCGCCTGGCCGATAACATGCCTGTATCTGTTGTTAAGCGTGATGGTACCATAACCAAATCTCGTATTAAAGAACTGTTTATATTCGAAGGCCTTGGCCGTACTAAAGTGTCTGAGGTTTCTTCGGGCGAAATTTGTGCAGTTACAGGTATTGAAGGTTTTGAAATTGGCGATACCATTGCTGACTTTGAAAACCCTGAAGGCTTAAAAACCATCCCTATTGACGAGCCTACAATGAATATGTTGTTTACCATCAACAACTCACCGTTTTTTGGTAAAGAGGGCAAGTTTGTAACATCGCGCCACTTACGCGACCGTTTATTTAAAGAGCTGGAGAAAAACCTTGCACTTCGCGTAGAAGAAACCAGCAGTGCCGACTCTTACTTAGTATTTGGCCGTGGTATTCTCCATTTATCTATCCTAATTGAAACTATGCGTCGCGAAGGCTATGAGCTTCAAATAGGCCAGCCACAGGTTATTATTAAAACTATTGATGGCCAGAAATGTGAACCTATTGAGGTTTTAACTATCGACGTTCCTGATGCTACTTCAGGTAAAGTAATTGAGTTAGTTACGCAACGTAAGGGCGAATTAACCATTATGGAGCCTAAAGGCGATTTACAGCATATTGAATTTAACATACCGGCCCGTGGTATTATTGGTTTACGTAACCAGTTGCTTACCGCTACCCAGGGCGAGGCTATTATTGCCCACCGTTTTAAGGGCTACGAGCCTTGGAAAGGAGTTATTCCTGAGCGTATTAACGGTGTATTGATTGCTAAAGATAAAGGTACATCAGTAGCTTACTCTATTGATAAGCTGCAAGACCGTGGTTCATTCTTTGTTGATCCGGGTGATGAGGTGTATAGCGGACAAGTTGTTGGTGAAGGCATTCGTGCCGGCGACCTTGTAATTAACATTACAGGCGAGAAGAAACTAACCAACATGCGCGCCAGCGGTTCTGACGATAAAACCCGTATAGCACCCGCTATTAAGTTTTCGTTAGAAGAAGCGATGGAATACATACAAAAAGACGAGTATGTGGAGATTACCCCGCTAAGTATCCGTTTACGTAAAATTTATCTTAACGAGGAAGACCGCAAACGCCACTCCCGTCAAATTGGCTAGTAATATTTATTTCAACTATATAAAGCCCCTGACAATATATATCAGGGGCTTTTTTGTGCCTAATCATAAGAACAAAAATCCCCAACACGCTAGTGTCAGGGATTTTAATTCTATAAGCTACTAGCTAAAAGCTATCAGCTATTTGGCTATTCCGTTCAAATGGTCGCGGGTAAGGGGTTTGTTAATGTATTTAAGCACCCCAGGGGTTTTAAGAGCTTTTTCTTGGTCTTGCGGGTTTAGCGATGTAGTAAGGAAAACAATCTTAATGGTATCGCGCAGTTCTTTGCCTAGTTTTTGGAATTCATCCACAAACTGAAAGCCATCCATTATCGGCATGTTGATGTCTAGGAAAATAACCTCAGGGCTAAGCTCTTTTGGAAACACACCAGTACGGTCAAAGTTCTTTAAAAATTCAAGCGCACTCTTGCTGCTGGTGTGCACATATACGTTGCCTGCAAAGTTGCAGCCCTCAATCATCTTCTGGTTGATGAAGTTGTCAATCTCGCTGTCGTCTATCAGCATTACATTTTTGTACGACGATTGGGGTTTTTTCACTGCCATACTCTCAATTTAAGCACTCTAAATAACTGATTTTTTTACTAATATCCAAATTTTTTATATCTGTTTTAGGCTGGGCAAATATAACGTGAAAACTGAGCCGACACCAACCTCAGATGTGAAATTGATGTCACCGTTTAATTTTTCTACTGCTTTCTTCACCATATACAGGCCAAGGCCCGATCCTGTAGACTTTTCATTACCCCTGAAAAACATATCAAAAATCTTGTCTTGCATTTCTTTTGGGGTGCCGCAACCGTTATCAGATATGCTAATGGCAACGCCCTCTTTGTAGTTATGGGCTTCTATCATTGCATAAGGCTGTATAGCGCGGGTGTTTTTATATTTTACCGCGTTATCCAATAGGTTTTGCAACGCCGATGTAAGCAGGGTTTCATCTGTAAACAAATCGTTGGTTACGTTAATGCTGGTTTTAATATCAACCCCTTCTTTTTTGTGGTTGCCGCCCACAATGCTGGCTATGTTGTTTACAATCTTGTTAAGGTCTATACGCTGGTAGCTTGGCGTAACATGTGTTACGGTAGATATTCGCAGCAGGTCGTTCAATATCATATCCAGCCTTAGTGTACTTTCGCGTATATAGTTAATATAGCTCGATGCTTCCGGGTCTTTTACATTATCTGCTGCCAGTTGGCTAAGCCCAAGTATTGAGGCTAACGGACCTTTTAAGTCGTGGGTGGCTTTGTATACAAAGGTGTTTAGCTCATTATTCTTTTGGCGCAGTTTAATCTCCGTATCCTTAAGGGCACTAATATCATTCATGTTACATATATAATACACCAGTTCACCTTTTTCATCAAAAACCGGTGATAAGGTTATGTAACACCAAAATTTGCTTTCGTCTTTACGGTAGCTAAGTATCTCTCCTTTAAATTCCGTTTTATTAAGCAGCGCCGAATAAATTTCTTCAATAGTTTCGGGTGCAGAGTCGGGGCCTATCAAAAAGCTACTGTCTTTATCTATTATATCATCTTCGTCAAAGCCACTCATTTCAAAAAATGCTTGGTTTGCATAAACCACAGGCATGCCCGGCATAAACGAGTTGATGATTACCTTACCGTTGCTCGATGCTTCTAACGCCCTTTCACGTAGTCTAAGTTCGTTGCGGGTTTCAAACTCCTCGGTTACATCGCTTAGGTTAAGAACTACAGCCCCCACCGATGCATCTTTAAGAAGGTTGGTGGCTTTGCCTTCAAACTTGCGCCACTCACCTTTTTTGTTTGCCAGTTGCATGCTTATGCTGCAAGAGCTGTCAGGTTTTTTAAGCAGGCGGCCCAGTTTGCGTTTCACATCGTCCAGGTCTTCCTTATGCAGGTATTTAAATAATGTTGTGCTTTCCAACTCATTGGTTTTAAGACCAAGATTTTTACTTGCCGATGGAGATGCATATTGCATTTTAACCTTTTCATCAAGCAGCAATATCACCTCCGGGCTTTTTTCAATAAGCGCCCTGAAGCGCATCTCGTTAGCAGTTATTGTTTCGTCTGATATTTTTTTCTCAATAATAGCCGATGCCAGTATTTTTATGCGCTCTATAATTTCAAAGTCAAGCTTTGATGTTTTAACTCCTGTTTTGTAATAAGCCGTTATACAACCCAATGTGGTGTTGCGGCTTGACAGGATAGGGAAAGAGTATATTGTATCATACCCAAATGTTTTGCCAACACTACGCACCTGTTCCCAGCCGGCGGTGAACATTTTATCGAGCACTGTTGTGGTAGGCCCATTTAATACAATAGGTGCATTAAGCTTTTCGGGCACAGAGCATATACCGTTGGTTTTTGCCACAAACTTTTCGGGCATAGATGGGGCTGCTATATAGTATAGCTTGCTATTGGGCTTGCAAAGCATAACAGAGCACTGCATACCATGGCCCAGTTTTTCAATATTGTTTATCAGGTTGGTAAATGATATATCAAATGATTTGCCCATGGCCTGGTCGGCAAGTATTTGCCTTTCTGCCTGCAGCAATGCCATCATACGGCGTTTATTAGTAATGTCGCGTGCACTTACAGATATGCCAGATACAGCTCCGTTTTGTTTTACCGGCACAAAGGTATATTCGGCATAGTAGTCTCGGTTATCTATTACATAGCGCTTCACCTCGGTAAACTGCTCTCCTAGCAGGGCGCGGTTATACAAAAAGCGCCACGAGTCGAAGTTGTTTATATGCACATTATCATTTACACTCTCGCCTACGCGAGGTATTACCCCTGTTTTACGCTTAATGCTGGTCGAGAATTTTTTATTGAAAGCCTCCAGCTTAAAGTCGGTATCTACCAACCATATTGTTTGTTGGGAGTTATCTATTACTGATGTTAATTTTGAGGCACTTTGCTGGGCATCGGTGCGGGCTTTCTCCAGCTCGTACACCAAGCGGTTACGCTCCAGCGCTTTGTTAATAGCCCTTTCCAGTATTATAGGCTCCATCCGTTCTTTCTCTACAAAGTCTTGCGCCCCGTTGCGTATAGCATCAAGTCCAATATGATAATTGTCGGTTGAAGATAGAATTACCACAGGTAAAAATGGATGCTTTTCAGCAAAGTTGTGGTACGTTTTAGTGTCTACGCTATCAGGCAAACTAAGGTCTAACAAAACCAGCTGGGCTTCGTTAGTTTTAAGCCAGTTTAAAGCTTTGCCAAGGGTGGTAAAATGCTGTACTTTGTAAGAGGCATATACACCGTTAGCTAAAGCCTGCTTGATGCGAAACGCATCTATTTCGTTATCTTCTACTAAAAGTAAAGGTTTCTTCATAGCAGAAATGTATTGGTGGTTGGTTAATATATGTTGTGGTAGGCTTAAGCATTCGTTTTGTGGTTCAAATTTTCAACGTATTCTTTAATCTCATCAACTATACCAAGTAACCTGTCGGTCGAGGCATCCAGCATCAATTTAATATTACTTCTGTCTGAATCTAATATCGCTTGTTCTTCAATAGTCTTTAAACGTTCCATATCCTTACCGTTTACGCCAATGGCAACCAGTGTGCCTTTTAGCTTATGGGTAAATTTACTTAGTTTGTCCATTTGCCCGTTGCTGTAGGCATTGCGCATTTCCCCAAGTAATGATGGAGTTTGGGTAATAAACATGGTAAGCACTTCGCTTATTGCGCTGTAATTGCCATTTAAAAGGTTTTCCAAATAGCTTAGGTCTACCTTTGGCGCCTCACTGTTTTCCATAGCCGGGCTTTTTTTCTGGTTAAACAATTGGGTTGGTCGTTCAAAGCGTTCTGTCAAAATCTGTATCTTCTCTTCCAGTTGCTTTCTTTCAAACGGCTTTGATATATATTCGTCAATACCCTGTACAAGGTACTTTTCGCGGTCGCCTTTCATGGCATGGGCGGTCATTGCTATTATTGGGGTATGTAATCCACGCTCTGCGTCAATCTCCCGTATCAGTTGGGTTGCCTCCAGGCCATCCATCTGCGGCATTTGTATGTCCATAATCACCATGTCATACACTCGGGCATTTACTCGTTCAACACCTTCTTCGCCGTTTTCGGCAACATCCGCATTGTAGCCTAGCTTTTCTATCAGGCGTAATGTTAGCAGGCGGTTTACATCGTTATCCTCTACAACCAAAAAATGCAGTGGTGCATTGGCTGCCATTACAGCACTGCGTCCCGATACTTGCGCAACATCAGGCCTTGGAGTTTTTACTTGCGCAGGATAGTTATCTAATATCGCTTTTAGGTCGTAGTTTATAATTGGTTTTAGTAATATTTTAAAGCCGAGCTCTTCAATGCCGGCCTTAGTTTCAACATCGGTATTTTGGTTTATGGCAATTAGTTTTACCACATTGGTATTAGCCAGTTTTGTTGCTATAGCAGGTAGCATATCAGCATACTCTGTATGGTCTACCAACAGTAAGCATTGTTTGCCAGGTGCTGTTGCGGGGCTAAGTTGGTTTAGGTTGTTAATGCTAGAGTATGGCAGGCTTATTAAACCGGCCAGGTTACTGTAGCTATTTTTCTTGTCATTGCTATCTACCAAAGTAAGTAGTTGCAGGTGGCTGTATTTTGGCAATTCGGGCTCAGGTTGCAGGCTTAGTTTCAGCTTAACGGTAAAAATAAAATGGCTGCCCTGTCCGGGTTCGCTTTCTATCCAAATGCGCCCATTCATTTGTTCTACTAAACGGCGCGAGATACTCAACCCCAGGCCTGTACCCTGGTAAACACGTTTATGGCTATCATCAACCTGTGCAAATGCCTGAAAAATAAATTCATGTTTATTAGCGGCTATCCCTATACCAGTATCACTAATCTTAAAACGCAATTGCATATAGTCATCATCGTCGCTCAGCTTCTCAACCGTTAAGGCTACATGCCCCTTATCGGTAAACTTAACAGCGTTGCCCATCAGATTGTTGAGTATCTGGCCTAATCGAACAGAGTCGCCAATAAACATGGCGGGTATGTCTTTATCAAAATCAGTAAATAGCTCAAGATTTTTTTGATTGGCTTTTACCGCTGTTGATTTTATTATGCTGTTAATGGTAGTATGCAGGTTAAAGTCTGTGGGGTACAATTCAAATACCCCCGACTCGATTTTAGAGAAGTCAAGAATATCGTTTATCACCTGCAATAAGTTAAAGCCCGACTCTTTTACATAGCCTAAGTACTGTCGCTGCTCATCGCTCAATGGGCCTTCCAATGTTAAATCCGTCATGCCCAAAATAGCATTAAGCGGGGTACGTATTTCGTGGCTCATATTAGCCAAAAACTGCGATTTAGCCTTGTTGGCATCCTCTGCCGCTATTTTGGCTTTAGTAAGCATTTGCTCTTCGCGTTTACGTTTTGTAATGTCTTGTGCAATACCAAGGTAACCGGTAATATTGCCTTTTTCATCTTTTAAAACGTTTACAGTAATTAAAGCCGGAAGGCGTGTTCCATCTTTTTTTACGTAGGTCCACTCGCTAAAATCGGGTAGGCCAAGCAGGGGGCGTTGCACTATTACAAATAGCGGCGGGGTTATATCTACTCCTAGTTCCCGGCTCATTTGTTTGGCGCGTATTATTACCTCTTTACGGTCAAACATTTTCGATGGTGTTTTCTTGCCTACCAGTTCTAAAGCATTGTAGCCAAACATTTTTTCGGCTGCGGTATTAAAGGTGGTAATTATGCCATTGGCATCGGTACTTATTATTGCATAGGGCGATGCTTCCAGTATATTCTTTTGCAAATAATCAAGGCTGGTAAAGGCTTCTTTTTCGGCTATCTTTTCGCTAATGTCTTCAGAAACGCCAAGCACTAGTTTTACTTTGCCTTTTTCATTGCGTTCAAATACCTGGCTCCGGTTGCGTATCCAAATATAATTGCCCAGTTTGGTACGCATACGGTAAGTGGTTATTACCGGTTGGTTGTCTTTGCGCGCAAATAATATACGTGTGTTGTTTTCTACCTCAATAATATCCTGCGGGTGAATAAGGTTCTGTATTGTCTCCCATTTCAGCTCATCCACATCATAGCCCATAATATTTTGCAGGTTGTTGTTGGCGTACACAGGCTTGTTATTTGCCACATCAAAAATGTAAATAATATTAGGCGATATCTCGGCTATTTTTGAAATCAGCGATTGCCTGTCGCTTAGTTTCTTTTGGTCATCAAGGCGTTCCTTTATCAAAAACAAAGCACATAACACTATGCTTAGCGTTGATGATAGAAAAAGAACCAAAAATATAATCTCCTTTAAATTGGGTGCTACTGGCTCAAAATCAATAAACTTATAGTCGGTAATATTTAGCAGGTAGTAAAGTACAATGGGCGACAAAACAAAAAAGGCAATTTTACGCCATTGCTTAAATTCAAAAACTACAAATGGCACACTTACAAGTGTAAAAACAATCAGGGTTATCCCTTTATGGTCGCCAAGGGCTGTCATAAATGTAAACATGCCCACATTTGATAATGTAAGGGCCACTATTTTTGCCCATTCTACTTTTTTTAATTCTGATAGTAAAAGCGACAGCCCATAAATAGCCACTGCAATGGCTTGCCCTATAAAGTGGTTTAGCAAACCCTGATAATAAAATAAGCTGGCTAAAAATATACATAGGCCTGTGCTTACCATTAGCAGGTTATTGGTTACAACAACACGGCTGTTATAGGCAGCACTTTTTGCAGGGTCCTGTCCCCATTTTGATATACGCCTGAATATGTTCCCTTCTTTCTGCACTTTTCCTAAAACTTACAACCTGCTTGAATGATAAAATTAACCTTGTTTAAAGGTAAGAAAGTATAAAACAACCCCCTAAACACTACCCGTGTAAGATTTCAACATCTTTTTCAATACTATGTTGTAGGTGCATCTATTTCAAAATGCACATATTCAGTACGTTGCGTTCCAGGCGGATGGCACTTTGGCTGTAATAATAATGTAAGAAATAGTGTAAATTGATTAATAACATGCGGTTTATAAATGTGATGCTTAGCTTTGTCTTGTGCGTGTTGGCTTTATAATAAAGTTTAAATTTGCCCGTTAAAATTTGCTTAATGAGAGTCATACTCATACTATTGTTGATATATATGGTTTACCGCACGGTGATGAAATACATTGTGCCCGAACTGATGAGGAGTGCTGTAAATGATATGCAGGAACGTATGAAGGAACAGCAAAAGCGTGCCCAACAAAACACAGGCACGAAGGTGGTAAACCCGCCGCAAAAAGAAACAAAACCACTACAGGGTGGAGAGTATATTGATTACGAAGAAGTAAAATAGCTTTACCAAATAACACACATGAAGAACGTTAATTTTAAAAAGTTAGTCCCGCATGCTATTGCAGTTGTTGTTTTTTTAGCCGTAACCTTTGGCTACTTAAGTCCGCTGCTAAAAGGCAAAGC
>JAIXUZ010000110.1 GCA_027483285.1 Bacteroidota bacterium | reverse complement strand
TCTGACGAACTGGTAGACCGCCTCGACAACTTTTTAGGCAACCCCGAATACGACCCCCACGGCGACCCTATACCCACTGCCGAGGGCAAAATAAACGCTAAAAAAGTAAAAAAACTTGCCGAAACCAATAGTGGTGAAACGGTTGTTATGACCGGCGTTGCCGACCATAGCGCGGGCTTTTTAAAGCACCTTAGCAAGTTGAATATCTCTCTTTCTACCAAACTAAAGGTGAAAGAGGTAAACGAATTTGACCGGAGTATGATGATTAGCATTAGCGGCGAAAAGCCCCAATTTATTAGTTACGAGGTAGCAAAAAACCTATTGGTTATCAGCGCTTAATTATACCGTTGGCGCGCAGCTCAAAGTACTCCTCAATAGCCTCGCCCAACGTCATATCTGTTTTCTTTAAAAAATCAGGGTCGGTAAGTATGGTAAGGGCGTATTGGTCGCCGGCGGCAAGTATAGCCGTATGTATGGGGTTAAATATGCCCTCTGTAATGCCCCGCTCATAGTACTCTGTAAGTATTTTGGTGCTATAATCCCTAAACTGGTCTATCATTAGCCATATATCAGGGTATAGCTCTTTAAGGTCGCCAAGCAATAAAACAGAAGTATCAGCAACTGTTTGGCAAAAATAGGCCACCGCGTTTTTATAACGGTCTATATAGGGCAACGTCTCATCGTGCAACCGTGTAACAAACCCCGCCGACCTGGCTATCTTATCGGTAATGTAGAGGGCCACAATCTCATCTCGGGACTTGAAATACTTATACAGCGTAGCCTTACTGATACCTATCACCTCGGCCATATCATCCATACTAAAATTTTTTATCCCTTTATCTCGAAAGTGTGGCGATAGCAGGGCAATCCACTCAGCCTGTCGCTCCGGGTCTATATTGCGTGTCTTGTTAGTCGATCTTCTTCCCATAAAAATACACGCAATTATACGCAATATTTAGGGAAAGCTAAAAAAAAGTAAACTATTATTTGTTTTTTAGTTTACATTAAATATATTTGTATATTAGATACAAGTTTGAAAATATGAAATTAAGGGCTTTAAAATATTTAACAGTGTTTACTGCTGTTGCAACGGGTTTAATATCAATAACACAGCATGGTTGGCTGACATTTGCCACTCCATTGTACGCTTTTTTCCTTGTTCCTTTGTTTGAGCTATTTGTTCCGGTTGATGAAAAGAACCTTTCTGCTGCGGAGGAGGAGATGATTAAAAACGACCCTATCTACGATTTCCTAGTATATGCCATAGTACCCCTGCAGTGGAGCATGATTATACTATTCCTGTTTACAATACAAGACCCAACCCTTACAACGCTTGAGATTATTGGCCGCACATTATCGTTAGGCGTAGGCTGCGGTGCTTTGGGCATAAATGTAGCGCACGAACTTGGCCACCGTGTAAATAAAAGCGAACAGTTGATGGCTAAAATACTATTGCTGTCATCGCTGTATATGCACTTTTTTATAGAGCATAACCGCGGCCACCATAAAAATGTAAGTACCGACGAAGACCCTGCATCATCGCGCTACGGCGAAAGCCTTTACGCCTTTATTCCCCGCTCTATGATTATGGGCTACCTATCAGCCTGGAAAATTGAAGCTAAACAAATGAGGAAAGAAGGCCGCAGCGTACTTTCTATCCACAACGAGATGATACAATACCAGTTTATACAAGCCGGTTTGCTGGTTGCCATATTCCTTATTTTCGGGCTGATGCCTATGCTCTATTTTTGGATTGCCGCTACCATAGGTGCTATATCGCTGGAGATTGTAAACTACATTGAACATTACGGCCTGCGCCGCAAAAAAACAGGCGAAAACAGCTATGAGCGTACAATGCCTATCCACTCGTGGAACAGCAGCCATGTGCTGGGCAGGCTTATGCTGTTTGAATTATCTCGCCACAGCGACCATCACTACAAAGCAAGCCGAAAATACCAGGTGTTAAAGCATTACGAAGAAGCACCCCAAATGCCGACAGGCTACCCGGGCATGATGCTTTTATCTACCATACCACCGCTATGGTTCTACGTAATGCACAAACGCATTGACAAACTAAAAGCCGAGGGTAAAGAGGGATTAGCACTGGCGTAAACACACATGAGTTGTCATCCCTAACTTGATTCGGGATCTCAAATATTCACCAAGCGGTTATAGAAAACATCCCCTCTTGAGAGGGGTGCCGAGCGAAACGAAGGCGGGGTGTGTTATTGGGCAGACATTTAAAGAGTCCTTACCAATTCCGTAATCAACTTCGTCAACTTAACAGAAGCAATATTAGCCGCTTTCAGTACCTCTTCATGGCTTACCTTTTCCACATGGCCCTCAACGCCAAGGTCGGTAATAACAGATACGGCAAAGCATTCCACTCCCATGTGGCGGGCTACAATAACCTCAGGTACCGTGCTCATACCAACAGCATCAGCCCCAATGCGCCAAAACCAACGATATTCGGCAGGGGTTTCAAACGTTGGGCCGGTAACAGAAGCATACACACCCTTCTGCACCTTAATGCCGATAGATGCAGCAACTTTCTCAGCCTTATCAATTAGCGCAAGGCTATACGGTTCGCTCATATCAGGGAAGCGTGGGCCAAGTTCTTTATTATTAGGCCCAATCAACGGGTTGGGCTGTAAGTTTAAATGGTCATTAATCAGCATTAAATCGCCAATTTCAAATGCAGGGTTCATCCCACCCGCAGCGTTAGACACAAATAGCGTTTCTACCCCAATATATTTAAGCACGCGTACCGGGAAAACCACCTGCTCCATAGCATAGCCTTCGTAAAAATGAAAGCGCCCCTGCATAGCTACC
>JAIXUZ010000140.1 GCA_027483285.1 Bacteroidota bacterium | reverse complement strand
TAAAACAAAAATCCCCTCCTGTTTCCAGAAAGGGATTCTTTAATATGGTTAAGCGTAGTACTAAGCTGTAACTGTAGCAACACCTGACATGTTACCCAATTTTTCTTTAATACGTGCTTTTTTACCTTTTAGCTCGCGTAGGTAGAATATACGTGCACGACGTACAACACCACGTTTGTTAAGGTCGATTTTATCAATAAAAGGAGACTCTGTAGGGAAGATACGCTCTACACCAACGCTGCCAGACATTTTACGAACTGTGAAAGTAGAAGTATTGGCAGAACCGCTACGTTGTAATACAACGCCTTGGAATAACTGAATACGTTCTTTATCGCCCTCTTTAATTTTAAAGTGAACAGTAATAGTATCACCGGCTTTGAACTTTGGGAAGTTACGGCCTGACTTTGCTTGGTTATTTACGAAATCTAAAAGTTCCATTGTGGGGTGTTTTTTAAAACGGACTGCAAAAGTACAAACTTATTTGTAATATCAAACAGTTTAGGTAAATTTATTTGCGGCAGCCCTTATATATCGTAAAGATAAGCATTTAATGCAGTAGAGTCCTGCATACTGTTTGCTATACACTGCTATATTTGCGCTGTGAGCTACGATAAGCTTAAAAAGCCCATAGAGTATCTAAAAGGTGTTGGCCCGCAACGGGGCGATGCCTTAAAAAAGCATCTGGATATTTTTTGCTACCACGATTTACTTACCTACTACCCCTTTAGGTATGTTGACCGGTCTAAGTTTTACCAGATAAAAGATATTACGCCTGATATGCCTTTTGTGCAAATGGTGGGGCGCCTTACCAGTATAGAAGTAGTTGGGCAAAAACAAACGCAACGGCTGGTAGCCAAGTTTACTGATGGTGACGAAATGATAGACCTGGTTTGGTTTAAGGGCGTAACCTGGATGAAAAAAAGCCTTTCTGTAGGGCCTGAGTATATTGTGTTTGGCAAGCCAACAGAATATAACCAGCGGGTAAATATAGCTCACCCTGAGATTGAGCTAAACACGCCTGCAAACAGGGTTTTAAACACCGCATTGCAACCTGTATATAATAGTTCTGAAGCGTTAAAAAGCCGTGGGCTGGATACTAAAGGCATACTTAAGCTACAACAAACGGCTTTAGAGGAGCTTAAAGGGGCTATACCTGAAAACCTGCCTGACAGTATTATAAAAAAAGCAGCACTGCTAAGCCATGATACGGCGTTGCAGGCAATTCACTTTCCGCCAAGTGTGGATATGCTGAACAAGGCGAAGAACAGGCTGAAGTTTGAAGAGCTGTTTTTTAACCAGCTGAAACTACTTAAAGCCCAAAACTATAACAAGAAACACTACCAGGGATTTGTGTTTGAAAAGGTTGGGGAGCATTTTAATACCTTTTTTAAAGAATACCTTCCGTTTGAATTGACAGGCGCCCAAAAAAGGGTGATGAAAGAAATACGGGCCGACCTTGGCAGCGGCCGCCAGATGAACCGCCTGCTGCAAGGCGATGTGGGTAGCGGCAAAACTTTAGTAGCCCTATTAACAATGCTTATTGCCATTGATAATGGTTACCAAACCTGCTTAATGGCACCTACCGAGATATTGGCTAACCAGCATTTTGCCACGTTACAGGATATGCTGAAAGATATGGGCTTGAACATAGCGCTGCTTACCGGGTCGGTAAAAAAGGTACAACGCGATGTGATACATAAAATGCTGGAAGACGGCAGTTTGCATATACTAATAGGTACCCATGCTTTAATTGAAGATAAGGTTCAATTTAAAAACCTGGGCTTGGTGGTTATTGATGAGCAGCACCGTTTTGGAGTACAACAACGGGCACGTTTGTGGAAGAAAAACGACCGGCCACCGCACATACTTATCATGTCGGCTACGCCGATACCGCGCACGCTGGCTATGACACTGTATGGCGATTTGGATGTATCAATAATAGACGAGTTGCCACCCGGCCGTAAAGCTATAAGCACAGCCCATAGGTTTGAAAGTTCGCGGATAACGGTGTTTGGATTTATACGGGAGCAGATAGCCTTAGGCAGGCAGATTTATATTGTATACCCACTTATTGAAGAATCAGAAAAAAGTGACCTAAAAAACCTCTATGAAGGGTACGATGTTATTTGCCGCGAATTTCCACGGCCTGATTACCATGTAAGTATTGTGCACGGAAAACAAAAAGCCGCTGAAAAAGATGCCGAGATGCAGCGCTTTGTAAGAGGCGAAACGCAGATAATGGTGGCCACTACGGTTATTGAGGTTGGAGTGAATGTGCCCAATGCATCGGTAATGGTGATTGAGAATGCAGAACGGTTTGGCTTATCGCAACTACACCAGCTGCGCGGCAGGGTTGGCAGGGGGGCAGACCAATCGTACTGTATCTTGATGACAGGCTATAAACTATCTACTGACGGAAGGGTGCGGATAGATACCATGGTAAGGACTACAGATGGATTTGAGATAGCCGAGGTGGATTTGAAATTGAGAGGTCCGGGAGACATGTCGGGCACCCGCCAAAGCGGCACTGAAGATTTTAAACTGGTAAATTTAGTTGAAGACCAGAAAATATTATCGTATGTGCGGGCAATTATTATAGAACTACTTGAAAAAGAAGATCTTGACGCTAACCCAGCGTATAAAATGCTGAATGATTATGCAGTATTTTGTCAAAGAAATACAGGGGTTTGGAGCCGTATTTCTTAAACAAACTTATAAGAGTGTTAGAAAGAGGGTAAAAATGGTTTTGAAAAGTCGTTAGGAATTAACATATTTGCGTATTACGATTCGGACTATGATAATTTTTTCTGTTACCCACTTTAACATATAAATAGCGCAGCCTATTGAGTATACCTCTACTTATTTAACAGAAAACAAACACACAAATAAACTCTCAAGCAGTTAAAATGAAACATTTTACAAAACTGTTGGCTGTACTTTTATGCACAGCTTTTTCTATTTCGCTATCTGCACAAACGGTTTATCCGGACTACAACGATGGTCAGGCTTACATTAAAATTTACAACCATTACCCATTAGGCAAAGTAATGACTGATGAAGTACTGGTAAGTAATGTTCCGTTTTTAGCAAAAATGGCTGCTAAATATGGTATTATCAAAGTAAGGAGGCCTTTTTACAGGTCGGGTTCATTAGAAATGCGCCAGGTGTACCATGTTTATTTTACCAATTATGCATTGATTAATGACCTCATGCGCGAGGCTAAGTCTGATGCAACGGTTGAGTATGCCGAAAGAGTGCCTATTTTAAAAACCACCCTTACGCCTAACGATTTAGGAACTAACAGCTGGACAAATGGGAACTGGGCTTTATTTAGGGTAAACGCAGAATTGGCATGGAATAACACCACAGGTAGTGCAACCAATACCCAGGTGGCTATTGTAGATAATGCTGTGCAAATAACCCATACAGACTTGCAAGCCAACATTTATATAAACCCCGGAGAGATTGCGGGTAATAATATTGATGATGACGGTAATGGTTATGTTGATGACGTTAACGGTTGGGATACAGGCGACAATGATAATAACCCAATGCCACCAAACACATCGTACGACCATGGCACTCATTGTGCAGGTATTACAGGCGCTGTTAGTAACAATGGCACCGGCATAGCATCTATAGGCTATAATATAAAGATTATACCTGTAAAAGCAACAGGAAATGCAGACGGAGCCAACTCTGTAAGTGCGGGTTACGAAGGCGTAGACTATTCAATATCAGCAGGAGCTGATATCATAAGCATGTCGTGGGGCGGCGGCGGGAGCAGCCAAACAGCCCAAAACCTGTTTAACTATGCTAATACCCAAGGTATATTATGTATTGCAGCAGCAGGCAACGATAATGTAAGCACAGTATTTTACCCGGCAGGTTATACTAACGTAATGAGTGTAGCCTCTACAGGTAACGGTGGCTCTAACGACCAAAAGTCGAGCTTTTCAAACTATGGTTCGTGGATTGATATTTCAGCCCCGGGCGCTAACATCCGTAGTACAGTTCCTACCAACACTTATGCTATTTTAAGCGGTACTTCTATGGCTTGCCCGCTGGTAGCAGGCTTAGCTGGTTTAATACACTCTATTAATCCGAACCTTACACCAGCCCAAATTGAAAACTGTATAGAAAGTACAGCTGTTAACATTAACTCATCGAACAGTAACTATACCAATTTATTAGGAGCCGGCCGTATAGACGCGCAAGCAGCAACCGCATGCGCTTTAGCAACAGTAAATCCTTTTGATGCTTCAATATTAAGTGTAAACGCACCAACAGGCGCTGCCTGCCAATTAACGTTTACACCACAGATAACTCTTAGAAATACAGGCTTAAATACCCTTACGGCAGTAACCATAGGCTGGCAGGTAGACGGTGGTACAGTAACTAACTTTAACTGGACAGGCAGCCTTGCCTCTCAGGCACAGGTAAATATTACGTTGCCAAACATAACTGTTGCTGCAGGTAACCATACTTACACAGCTACCAGCGGTAGCACAGTAAATGGCAATCAAAATGATGGGAACGCAACCAATAATAGTGCAACAGGAGCATTTACTGCTTTAAGTTCTACGGGGCAGTCGCTACCATTTTTTGATGATTTTGAAAGTGGAACTTTTGCAACCAAAGGATGGACGGTTGTAAACCCTGATGCATCTACAACATGGAGCATTGTAACAACAGCAGGACAGCAAACGGGAACAAAATCGGCAACGGTTGATTTCTTTAACTATGCTACTGCAGGAGAGCGCGATGGTATAGTAACCCCAACATTAAACTTACAAGGTTTATCATCAGCAACATTAAGCTTTGAATATGCTTATAAACGCTTTAACAACAATGGCACACCTAACCCAACAGATTCTTTAATAGTATTAGTATCTACCAACTGTGGTGCTACTTATCCATTCCGCATTTTTGTTGGTGGAGAAAACGGCCAAGGCAATTTTGCAACAGCAGCATCATCAGGCACAGCATTTAGCCCTGCCGTTACAGATGATTGGTGCTTTGGCGCCGCGCCAGGTGTTTCTGTTTGCCCAAGCATATCGCTAACCCAGTTCTTAGGCCAGTCTATCCGTATTAAGTTTGAAAGCTGGAATAACTATGGAAATAATCTATTTATTGACGATGTAAATATTACTGGTGTGGCTTCGGCCCCTCCTACCCCATCGTTTACAGCCAGCGCCAACAGCATTTGTGCCGGACAAAGCATAACCTTTACCAGCACAACAACAGGCAACCCTAGCACAATAGCATGGACATTCCCCGGCGGTAGCCCAGGTAACTCATCATCGGCAACCCAAGCGGTTACTTTTGCAAACCCCGGCACTTATGTAATAACATTAGCTGCTACAAACCAAGGCGGTACTAATACCACAACCCAAACCATAACGGTAAATGCAAGCCCAACCATTACAGCTACCCCTGCCACCCCTGCCATTTGCGCGGGCAGCAGCGTTGCTTTAACTGCCAGTGGGGGTACTACTTATACATGGTCTCCGGCCACAGGCCTAAGCAGCACAACAGGTGCTACGGTCACTGCTAACCCAACAAGCACGCAAACTTATACTATTACCGGCACTACCAACGGTTGTTCAGGAACTACTACCAAAACGGTAACAGTAACACCATTACCTGTAATTACCGCTACACCTGCAACAGCAGCTATATGTGCAGGCAGCAACGTTGTATTAACTGCTAGTGGCGGTACTACTTATACATGGTCTCCAAGTACTGGCTTAAGCGGTACAACTGGCGCCAGTGTAACAGCTAGCCCGGCTACTACCCAAACCTACACTATTACAGGTACAACTAATGGTTGCAGCGGAACAACTACCAAAACTGTTACTGTAACACCATTGCCGGTAATTACCGCTACACCTGCAACAGCAGCTATATGTGCAGGCAGCAACGTGGTATTAACAGCTGCTGGTGGTACTACCTACACATGGTCGCCAAGTACAGGCCTAAGCAGTACTACAGGTGCCAGTGTAACAGCTAGCCCGGCTACTACCCAAACCTATACCATTACTGGTACAACTAATGGTTGCAGCGGAACAACTACCAAAACTGTTACTGTAAACCCTGCACCAACGCTTATAGCCAACGCTTTAGACAATACGCTGTGTGCGGGTGAGCAAACTACACTTAACGTAAGTGGTGGTACAAATTACACCTGGACAGGCAACGGCCTTAGCGGAAACTCCGGACCAAGTGTAACAGCAGCCCCAACGCAAACTACAACATACAGTGTTTCATCTACCGTAAGTGGTTGCACAGGTACCACAACTGTGGTGGTAACAGTAAATGCTTTGCCAACGGTTGGCGTTTCAGCATCGGCTAATGGCTTATGTGTTGGTTCTCCATCAACACTTACAGCAACTGGCGCCACAAGCTTTACATGGAGCGGTGGTACTATTGGTGGACAAACTACTAACCCTATTACGGTTAACCCAACGCAAACAACTACTTACACTGTTACCGGTATTGACGGAAATGGTTGCAGCGATACTGAAACAATTACTATTAACGTAGGTGGTACAGCACCAAGCATTAGCGCAGAAAGTAATAAAGATACTATCTGCTCAGGCACTACTATTACGCTATCTGCCTTAGGCGCAACAAATTACACATGGACCGGTGACGGCTTAAACAACGCGTCTGGAAGCGATGTTACTGCTAGCCCAGCGCAGACTACAACGTATGTAGTAACGAGCAATGATGGCGGTTGCAATGCTACCGCACAAGTAACTGTTGTGGTAAACAATACGCCAGCCACTCCGTCTATCTCTATCAATAACAACATGCTTATGTCATCACCGGCTACTTACTACCAATGGTATTTAAATGGCCAGCCAATAAGCGGAGCTACTAACCAGGCTTATACTCCAACGCAAGATGGTAACTACAGCGTAGAGGTGAGGGATGCTAACGGTTGTTCTTCTATGTCAAACTCGTTCCCTTATACAACTGCAGTTAACGAAGCTACTTTTGGCGGTAAGGTATCTATCTACCCCAACCCAGCTAACAACGAGGCTTATATTGATATTGCAATGAACAAGCCTGCCGCTATCAGCATACGTTTATTTAACTCTGTTGGCCAAAACTTAGGTGGTTTACAAAGTGTGGAAAGCTTAGGTGGACGTTTTGCTTTACCAATTAACGGATTACCATCGGGCATTTACATGGTTGAAGTAACAGCCGGTAACAAGCAACTGGTTAAAAAACTAGTGCTTACTAACTAGTATTCTTTTGATTGAAATAAGAAGAAGGGTTGCCAATAGGCAGCCCTTCTTCTTTTTGCCCATGGTATATCTCTGCCTAGGCATTACTTTCTTTGCATTCCGATAGCTATCTAAACGTTTTTAAATATAGGCCAGTGTAAGAAAGTAACTTTGAAATAAACTAAAACTCTTCTTGAATAAGCTCGGCGGCTTGTTTGCCCGTAAGGCTGCCTATTGCAACGCCCATGCCGCCACAGCGAACGGCTATAACCAGGCCGGGTTGCCTGCGCTGTACGATGTAGCTCTTTTTAGTTCCCATAGCCATAAAGCCCGACCAACGCTGGTCTACCTCTACATTTGTGTAAGGTGCAATTATACTTTTCAGCATTTTATTGAGCTGGTTTTGTACAATGGTTGTTAACCCGTCTGAGAAGGTTTCTTCAGCACCAAAATCGAGGTTACGGCCTCCACCAAATAGTATACGGTTGCCTACATTGCGAAAATAGTAATACCCTTTATCAGAATGGAAAGCACCTTTTAGTTTTAACCCTTCAACGGGTTGTGTTATAAGTACTTGTGCACGAGCAGGCTTGATATCAATATCAGGGAACAACCGTGTCGCAAAGGCATTGTTTGCTATAATTACTTTTGATGCATTGAAGGTGACTTTTCCGCCATCTCCCACAACATCATATCCGCTACTGGAATCTTCAATCCTATCAACCTCAAATCCATTAAAAAAAAACACACCTAACGATTGAGCTAGGCTTAAAAGGTTTTTCATCATTAGCCCTGTATCTATCTGGCCCTCTGCGGTATTTAGTATTAAGTGTGATGTATTGCCTAAACCATTCTTTTCAATGTCAGCATCGGCAGGTAAATAAACATTATCCTTGCCCACAATATCTTTAATCAATGTATTCAGGTAATCGAGTTTATTTGCACAGATGGCATATAGTTCATCATCGTTATCGCTAAATACCTCGTAATTACCAAATGGTTCGTAGCCAATGTTATCATCGCCGAGTAATGAACGCAACTCCAGCAAGCCTTTGTAACGGTATTCTACCAGTTTCTTAACCTCATCTTCGGTATGCGATTGTAAATCGTTTAGCAATTCTGACGGGCTGCCAAAGCAGGCAAAGCCCGCATTTTTGGTGCTGCCACCCCAAGGCAAAAAGCCCCGTTCGAGAATAATAATATTTAACTGAGGATTATGTTTTTTTAGATTGATAGCCGCTGTTAAACCCACAATGCCGCTACCGACAATTGCCACATCGATTTTAGAAAAGAATGTATTTTTCTCCCAAAAGCTTAGCAAAGCTTAGTAGTTTGATATGGTAAGCATTATGGTAAACTCCGTGTCAGAGCCTTTTTCAAACTCAACCTCCAGCTCTATAATGCGGCCCTTAAACTCTTTGGTAACATCATCCTGAGGATTCTCCAGGAACATTACATAACGTGTGTAATCGGTATCGCTTTCGGTAAGGTCGTCACGCTCTATCCAGCCTTTATCGGCAATGCAATCGGCAATACGTTTTTTAATGCCCTCAAACTTAGACTTTAATACATTGACATTGCCATCACCATCGTAAAAAGAACGGTAGAAGCTTTGTTTGATGGTTCGGTCTATGCTGATACGGCTTACACTCATATCAGTAAGAACAACCTTAGACTCGAGAATAATAGACTTTGTTGAGCGTATTGTGTCGCCTTTAATGATGTCAAAACTATCTTTAGCAGCATCAAGTACTTTTAAAAAATCGATACAAAACCTGTCGTTTTTAGCAGCAGCAGAGCGTGCAATAGAAAGTGAATCTTGTGCGTTGGCAAAACCCAAAAAAGCTAACAGTGCTAGCAAAGCAAGTATGTACCTTTTAAACATTAAAAACTAAGCTTTTGCTTTAGCCGGAATAAACCGCTGCGCCAAATAGAAAGAGGCAAAGAAGAAGCTAGAGAAAACAACATCGCCTAACAATGAATTTTTAACAAAAGGCAATGCTGCAATATAGCTTGAAGTTAGTCCTGCTAAATCTTTAGAGTACATGGGCTCTGCAAGCCATGCGCCAAAATTGGTTACAATAAAAAATAGCGCGGTAGATGCAACAGCCCCCATTGGTACACGGGTATATTTTTCATTAGTACCAACCCAAATACCAATAAGGGTAATTGCTATGTAACAAGGGTATACAAACAAAGCTTCCCATTTAAAGAAATATTCAAAAGGGTTAGCCATATTGTACAGGTAGGTGTTAACCAAAATATCGCTTAAAAACTGTACTACTAAAGGAAAAATAAATGCGATGTACTTACGGCCAAACAGCGCACCTGAAAATAATGCAGTTGCAGCAATAGGCGATAAGTTATATACTTTTAACAGACGCATTGTACAAGCCAATACTACCAGTAAAAGGGCAAATAATAATTTATTGTGTTGTTTGTTCATGTCAAAAAGTCCTAAAGTCAATCGGGTTACAAATATACAAACTAAAAGTGTATTTAGTTATAATAGTTACGCCCCTTAAACTGTATTCCAAACACAAGGCCTAAATAGGCGCTGTGGTTTTTAAAGTAGGGTTGATTTTCTACCCGGGAAGGCTTTGTAACATCAATAAACCCATAGTTTACCCTTAAACCCACCTGATAACTCATGCGGGTATTTGCTCGCGAGTTAAAGAACTTCCCCCCCTCCATACATATGCCTACATTAGTTCCCGTAATATCACTCTTTATGTCTTTACGCGTATATGAAGGTATAATTGTAGTACCATTAACTCCCTTAATTGCTGAACCTGTAGTTTTGGCGCTGGCTAAGAAAGAAACCTGCGGACCTAGCAAAAAATATGCCCCATCATCGGCTATGGGCTGGATGGAAAGCATTACAGCCAAGTCTACATAACTTAAATTCACTTTGTAGTCCATAGGGTTAGTAAATGAATCGCCTTTTGTTTTATACCCCTGGCGGATGCTGCTATAGCCAAGCTCTACACTAACCCCTTTAAGTGTATGCGAATAGTATGAACGGCCATTGAAATAAAAACTGCCGTTTATGCCAACGCTGTAGCCAATTGCTGGCTTGTAGGTAGTATCGCCCTCGCCCGAGAATATACGAGAATTGATAAGCCACGTGCTAAGGCCGCCTGCTTTAACACCCATTTGAAAAACAGATTGCGCTTCAGCACTAAGAGAAATTAGAGTAAAAGCTACTAATAATAGCCCAAAACGTTTCATATACAAGATGGTTTTTTATCGTTTAAAAATAAAAAAACCCGTGTTTTGCGCACGGGTGGTTGGGGTTAAGTTATAAACAATACTATGAGCAATTACTCTCCGTCTGCAGAAAGGTGTTTTAAATCGCTAAGCAAGTGAGTAATATTATTTATTATTTGTAAGTCGGTGTCGGTAATATTATTTCCATGGATAAAGATACCCATATCAACAAAGTGATTCTCAGGTAAATTAACCGCATGCTTTTTAGCGTTTACATTGTGAGATATAACATTAGAAGCTTTAACATTGCCGGTAAAAATTGCGCCTTTAGTGATCATTGTTTTGTTATTTAATAATTACACTACAAATGTATGGGCGCAAATACGGCTTAAAAACCAATAAAAGGTTTGATGTTACTGATGTAAGTTTTTTGCTGATTAGCTTATTAGCATAATAGTTAAACATCTGATTATTAATAAAATAAAGTGAAAGTAAAATTCAATAAAGCAAAAAAACAATGAAAGGTATGTAAGGATAATTTAAAAAGGAGGATCAATTGTTAACCAATAAAGGTTTAGCCTTTTTTCAATTCGAAAACAGTAATTTCAGGAGGGATACCAACCCTGCCTAAATAGCCTAAAAAGCCAAAACCACGGTTAACATAAATATACTGCTTGCCCTTTTGGTATAAACCCGCCCATTGCTCATACAGGTACTGGCTGGGGCTCCATTTAAAGCCGGGAATTTCTATACCCACCTGAAAACCATGCGTGTGGCCCGAAAGGGTTAAATCAATATCAGGGTGCAGAGGCCTAACCTTGGCATCCCAATGCGATGGGTCGTGCGAGAGGAGAATTTTAAAGGCTTTATCTTCTGTACCAATAACCGCCTTTTCTAAATCGCCATACTGAGAAAAACCATGCTTAGCGCCCCAGTTTTCTACGCCAATAAGAGCAATCTGGCTGCCGTTACGGGTCAGGGTAATGTTTTTGTTCATCAACAAATTCCAGCCCATTTGGCTGTGTATTTCTATAATGCGGGCCAGGTTAGCATCTTTAGCAGCTTTGCTTTCCCAGTCTTGCACATAATCGCCATAATCGTGGTTTCCTAAAGTAGAAAACACACCCATTGGTGCATTAAGAGTGCTAAGCACGGGCATAAAGCGGGTAGCCTCGTCAGATACATTATTAACCAAATCGCCGGTAAAAAAGATAGCCTCGGGCTTTTGCTCGCCTATCAGGTTAATAGCGTTACGAAAATGCGAATCGGATAGGAAGCTGCCGGTATGTATGTCTGAAATTTGTACAAACTTAAACCCATCAAACCCATCGGGCAGGTTGGGGAATGTTAATACTACCTTTTTAACAGAAAAATCGAAGGCTGTTTTAAGCATACCATATACCATAGCTAC
>JAIXUZ010000371.1 GCA_027483285.1 Bacteroidota bacterium | reverse complement strand
TGGGATTTAGGCGCCGGTACTTCTGCAGATAGCGACCCTGCATTTATTTATACAACTCCAGGCATGTATGATATTTCGCTGGCTATTACTAATTCAGATGGTTGTACTAGTGTGTTTGCCATTTTTGCTTATGTAAATGCTAATCCGGTTCCGGTAGCTAATTTTGTTGCCAGCCCCGAAGAGGTTGATTTAGTATTTAATCCTTACGTTGATATAGTTAATATGTGTACAAGCGGTACCAGCTTTTGGTACAGTTTTGGCGATAACAGTATTATGACCAATGCAAACGGCCAACACCGTTATGAGGATACAGGCAAATTTGTTATTACACAAGTAGTAACTAATGCTTTTGGTTGTATGGATACTACTACACGCTACGTGATAGTTAAGCCATCGCATACTTTTTATGTACCAACTGCTTTTACACCTAATGAAGATGGTTTGAATGAAACATTTAAGCCACAAGGCTACGAGATTGAAAATTTTAGTATGAGTATTTTTAACCGTTGGGGAGAATTGGTTTTCTCTACAACAGACATAAACGCAGGCTGGAATGGTACGTATAACAACGTAATGAGCGAGCCTGGTGTGTATACCTGGAGGATTCAGTATGAGAGCAATGCGATGAAGTCTGAAGGCCGGCAGGTAAAAGAGGGTATTGTTACCCTCCTTCGATAAGCATATCTTTTAGAGGGTTAAGTTTCAATAAGCTTCAGGCCGTATGGGAAACCATGCGGCTTGTTGCTTTTGTAACGTTTGATAAAAAAATTTCACGGTGTTGTATGAGATTTTTTATGAATTAGAATGCGTACCCCATGTTGAAACCTAACCAAAACTTAGGTCCCACTCTGTCTAAGCGGTTAAACTCAAAGTTTGATTCATTAACCGGAATATTTACTCCATAATGGTTGTACTTAATCCCAATTCCTGTAAAAACATCAACTGCAAAGTGCCCTCCAATAATAAACTGGTAACCCGCCAAAGCGCTTGCGCTACTATATGATGCCTTAAAGAAATCATCATTTTTATTTGTGTCGCGTATTTTTGCGTGAGCGTAAGATAGTGACGGGGCAAGATAAAATCCATGTATGCCGGGTTGATTTTTCAAAAAATAGAATTTGTAAGCAGCCTGCACACGGTAGCCTCCTACGCCCAGTTTTATATTTTCATCAATTATATTTATTGCATACCGCTCAAATAAACCTACAAATGGGCTTTTGCCAAGGTATGCACCTGTAACCTGCAATGCGGTTCTCTCACCTGTTTTTCGCTCGTAAACCAACCTATATTCATTAGTAAAAGGTATTTGCCCGCCTAGCGTGGGCAATAAATTTGTTTTAATGACATTTTTTGGCTCCTTATTGCTTACTGGTTTACTACGTTGTGCCATGCCTGGCAAAGCAATTATAATGGCTGTTGAAATTACTAACGCTCTCATTTTCATAGTTATGGTTTTATAGGCATAAAAAAAGCCCCTGTAAAGGGGCTTTTTCAAATATTGTTCCAAAGTACTACTTGGCGCTTGCATATAGTGTTGCAACAGCATCCCAGTTAATTACATTATAAAAACCTGTAATATAATCGGGGCGGCGGTTTTGGTAGTGCAGGTAGTATGCATGTTCCCATACATCGAGGCCTAAAATTGGTGTGCCTTTAACGTCTGCTATGTCCATTAATGGGTTATCCTGGTTTGGGGTAGATGTAACTACCAGTTTGCCATCGTGCACCAGTAGCCATGCCCAACCCGATCCAAAGCGGGTAGTTGCGGCTTTAGTAAACTCTTCTTTAAATTTATCAAAAGAACCAAATGCTTTGTTGATGTCCTCTGCTAGTTCACCGGTTGGTGCACCGCCTGCATTAGGTTTCATAATGTTCCAAAAAAAACTGTGGTTCCAATGCCCACCGCCGTTATTACGTACCGCCGGAGACAGTTTAGAAATATTTTTCAGGAGGTCTTCAAGGCTTTTACCTTCCCACTCGGTGCCGTTTACAGCGTTGTTAAGGTTTGTAACATATGCCTGGTGGTGTTTGGTATGGTGTATTTCCATTGTGCGCGCGTCAATATGTGGCTCAAGCGCAGCATAATCGTAAGGTAATTTTGGTAATTCAAATGCCATGGTTATAATATTTGAGGGTTTATTTGTTTAACACTGCTAAATTAATACTTATTATAACCAATATGAGCTCTGTTTGTTGAATTTTACTTTTTTAGGTTAAAAGCAAAAACTTAAAATTTAATAGAAATATTTTGAGTGTTTTAGCTGGGGCAAAAAAAAACTGCATATAAATAAATTTATATGCAGTTGGCTCGGAAAGGCTTAATTTCCGAATAGTTGGAAAAGCAGTGAGGCAAAAGTCAACTAAAAAAATTGCATATACAATACACTAAAATATATTTTTTTAGCGTTTATTTTTAATATTTTACACTTTTAGGTATATTAATTTATTTGATTATATGCTTGTTACACCCAAAGTGTAATAATTTTAATTTTTGCATGTAAATATTACACTAAAGTGTAAAGAAATAAGTAAAATCACGAATAAATTACACTTTTAGTTAAAAATTGATTCTTAAAAACTTATAATAAATTTTGAATTTAATGTAGTGAAAACTAATGTAAGTGTAATAAATTAGACTCACGATTTAGATAGAGCATGAACGAACCGATTAGTATAGCATTAGCAGACGATAATTATATATATCGCGTAGGATTTAAGCGGGAACTTAAGAAAATAGAGGCCAACATTAAATTGATTTGTGAGGCTGAAAATGGAGAGGACTTGATTGAAAAATTAAAATCTCAACGTCCTGATATTGTCTTAACTGACATGCTTATGCCCCGCATGGATGGGGTTGATGCTACGCGAATTATTAAAAAAGAATATCCAACGTTACTAGTTGTTGGTTTATCAGAAATGCATACTAACCCTTATGTTGATGATTTTATTGAAGCAGGCGGTAATTCATATCTTTTAAAAGAATCTTTACATGTTGATTTTTTAAACGCAGTAGAAGATTTGATAACTACTGGTTACCATTTTAACAATTTGTTTACTAAAGATAAGGTAGAAGCTGTTTTAGCCAAACTAGGTAAAAAACTAATTTTGAGGGATGGTAAACGTTTTAGTGAGAAGGAGGTATTGGTTATGCGCCTTATCTCTCAACATAAAACTATTAACCGCATGGCCGAAGAGTTAAACATGTCTGTAGAGAGTATTAAAAAATACAAAGCCAGCCTGCATAATAAGCTTAAAGTAAAAAAGGATTCAGAAATTATGGCCTATGCTATAAAAATGGGCTATATTGATATGGATGAATGAACTAGCGCTTTCCCACATCCATATTAATAACCTACAGCGCCAACTATTTTATCAGTGCCACCTCATTTAGTTCTACTCTATCGTAATCATTTATGCGGCTTAGGTCTATTATTGTAATACCATTTTGAACATTGTTAAGCAGGCTAACATATTTTGCGCCCCAAACAATTTCGTGGTGCATGTATGATGAGCGTTTGTGCACATCCTGAGAGAAGGTGTCGTCAAACCCTTTTAACAATAACATAATCTCGGCATTACTTTCGGCAATATCTGTTTGGTTCATACCCCACAATGGGCTTTTTTCATCAATAGCATGTACAATAGTCCATGTTAAAGAAAGGAAATTGATTGTGTTAAGCTCTAACGTTAGTGGGTAAAAGCGGCGTATGTTGCCATTGCCTTCATCCACATTCATTGCTATAATTACCTGTGCATCAACATTGTTAAGTACATGTTTTTTGGTATGGGCAACCCTAAACATTAGTGCATTTATGCCTTTATAGGGCGCTATAACTGCAGAGTCGCTAAATATTAAATCGGCTTTTGCCCTTGAAAAACGTCCGTATAATAAACCTGTAGCTAATGCAAATGCCATTAAACCTGCTAGTGATTCTACAGCCGCAACTATATTGGTAGCAAAGCCCGTAGGGTTTACCCTGCCATAGCCAACGGTTGTAAATGTTTGACAAGAAAAAAAGAAAGCCTCCCAAAATGGGCCTAAAGTATTTTCAGGGCTTATGCCCCCTAAATGGTCAATACCTATTATATAATATACGCTTGCAAATGCAAAATTCATCAAGGTATAAAACACAAGAATTAACCAAATAAACCTGGTTGCCTTCATGGTAATCAAATCATGATAGATGCTGGCATGCATAAAATAGGGCAGGCCGCGTTTTTTTACATTAAATGTACCGTCGCGGTTTATGTAACGGTTGTTATCGCCAACAATACGGGTTCCAAACCCAAGCTCTTTAGAGTCGCGGTTGCGTAGGCTATTAAACTTCATAATTAATTGTTAGGTACTAATAATGAACTTAAAGGTACAATGTTTACTTCGTTAAAATAGAAAGAGATTATTTGTTTGTAGCTATAGCCTTTTCGTGCCATGCTTGATGCGCCTTCCTGGCATAAACCTACTCCATGGCCATAACCGCGGCCGCATAAAATTACATCATTACCAGATTTGTATACCGAGAAAAATGTGGAGCGCAGTTTTAAATCGGTACGCATTTGTTTTAGCGGCACTTTCTGTTTGTTTGAAACATAGTAAAGCATGCGCGATGGCTGGTCGAATTGAAAGAGCAAGGTATCTTTGTTGTTAGGTTTAATACCTGCAATACCCATAAAATATTTAGTCCACTCATCGGCCTTAATGCATTTTTCCCAGTAAGCACCAGGGCTGCGTGTACAAAATGTATCGGTAACGGCACGTAGGTAGGGTACTGCATGGTTCCAAACATCTTCGCTATTGGCGGTTTGACCGCCACAATTGGCGCTAAAAGCAGCATCAATAGGTTTGTTGTTGTAGGTAACAATCTCTCCGCGGGTAAGCACCGTAGCACTATCAATGGCATTGTTGGGTTTGCCCTTGCCATTATATACCTGGCAGTGCACCTTATCGCATAAATTGAAAAACTCAGCTTTGTGCTTGTTTATGTTGGTAAGCGCGTAGGTTCGCGATATTACGGCCTGCACTTTATATAACTCCAGTGTATGGTCTTTACCTACTTCAGCCCGCAATACATCATCAACATATTGCTCCATTAGCACATAGTTTACAAACTTAACCTTACCATCGTTAGCGGCCAGGCGCAAGTTTCCATCGTAAACCGGCGGTACCTTTACCGTAGGGGTTAGTATAGTAAATGTTGCGGTACTGTCTAGCCCTTGTAGAGTAAAGTACTTCGACTCTATTTTGCCGCTATCGTTTTTAAGTTTCAATTTCCAGCTGTTTA
>JAIXUZ010000314.1 GCA_027483285.1 Bacteroidota bacterium | reverse complement strand
GCGCCAAAACGCACCGAGCGGAAAATGCCCGCCATAAAGGTGATGTAGCAATCGTCAAGGTCTTTTTTGGTGAACTCACCTTTCTCGTAAAGCTTGGTAATCATATACAGGCCAAGAATGTCGGCTTTGCCTTCTTCCAGGGCCGATGCTTCGTCTTTCAATGCTTCGCGCACCATGCCTTTACCGTTAATGGTGTTTTTAATGCCTAAACCGTGCGCCACCTCGTGGAACATAACGGTGCTGAAGAATGCATCAAACGTAACGTTAGCGCGCTGCGACGGGTCTATCAACTCATCGGCAATAGGCATCATAATTTTATCAAACTTAGCACGCATGGCGTTTTTAAGTTGCAGGCGGCGGGTGCCTTTTTTAAGCTGAACGTTTTCATCGTTTGGCAGGTTTACGGCAATGGTTTTGCTGCCCGCGTTACAATCGCCGGCGTAGTACACAACATCGTAAGCGCCTAGGTCGCTGTCAGAGCCTGCTTTCTCTGCTTTGTACTTAGCATCAACGGGAAGACCCGCTTGTAGTTCAGGAAGCATAGCCGCGTATTTGGCCAGCTTCTCGCTCCATGTTTTGTCTTTAATCAGGATATATGCCTCGTGCGATGTACGGTAGCCAAACAGCTTGTCTTCGTAGCTTTCAATAGGGCCTACTACAAAGTCGATTGTGTTGTTTTTCATATCCAGCCATGCAAAGTCGCTGGCCTGGTAATCGTCGGTGCGCAGGGCTTGTGCACGCAGGGTAAGGTATTTCTTAAGGCCTGCATCGTCGGCATATTTAGCGGCGCTGTCTATAAGGGCAGCGGCACGGTCAATTTTCTCTTTAAAATACTCGTGGTAGGGTATGGTTTTTAAGAAGCCACCATCATCGCGGCACACCATGCTGTACAGGCCTTTTTTGTTTGGCGATGTCCATTTTTCAAACTCGTCCTTGGTCATATCCTTCGGGTAGAAGTTGGCGCCTTCGGGCTTTTTGCCAACACCTTTAACAAAAGGTTTATCGTCGTTAAGGCGCTCCCATGGGCCATAGTTAATCATGGCGTAGCGGCGTATTTTTTCGTCTTTAATGGTATCTAAAAAAGCATTTTTACCGCCCAGGCTTTCTTCCCAAAACAGCTCGTCCATAATATCAGCTACCTGAAACATAAATGGCAGCATTTTGCGGTCGTTCTTACTAAGGCCGCTAATATCTGCAGTTAGTTGTACGGTAACCAACTGGTTTATTTTGGCATCGATAGAGGTATCTTCGCCCGTAGCGTTAGTGGTTTTATCATCGACACCCTTAGGGCCACAGGCTGCAAACAGGGCAACGGCGGCGCATAAAAACGAAACTTTGTAAATGCTTTTCATGGTATTGCTTAATTAGGACATCAAAACTACTAAGTTTTACGCATTGGCGGTTATATAATTTTAAGCAGTATTTTTTTAGTATTTGCAGGGCTTTATAATATCTTATTACAGTTAGTACCTACAACGCCTGGTTTATATGGTAAAGTGTTAGCGCTGTAATGGGAGCATCTACTATTTTACCAACTATAACACCATGCTTATCGGCTACTTTTTTTAATACCTCGCTATGATAATGAGCTACTGAGCCTACAAACCCCACCGGGTGTTGTTTATGCTTTTCGTAGCGACAAATATGGTGTACAAAAAAATCATCAATGGCGCGGGTAAGCATGGCCTCAATATAAGGGTGGCCCTGGTTGCGGGTACAAAACCTTGCAAACTGGGCTAAAAAACGATTAGGCAATGGTTTGCTGTAAACCGCGGCAAAAATATCGTCCTTAGTCAAGTTATAGTCTGCTGTAAACTGCTCCTGCAATTCGGCAGGCAGGGTCTCGTATATATACTCACGTATCAACATGCGGCCTATGTATGCGCCGCTGCCCTCATCGCCAAGTATAAAACCCAATGCGGGTATGTTATCTACAATATCAACTCCATCGTAGTAGCAAGAGTTTGATCCTGTACCCAATATAGCCGCAAAACCGGGCTCGTTACCACACAAGGCACGCGCTGCTGCCAGCATATCATGGTCTACCATAACGCTACTGCCGGTAAACAGCTCCTTTAGTGCATCGGCAACCACAGCCTTGCGTTCATCGCTCGAGCACGACGCACCATAAAAATACACGTTGCTTACAGTGTTTCTGCCCAGTGCGGGCATCAGGGTTTTCACCAGTTCGGCTACTATCCCTTCTGTATTAATAAACAATGGGTTTAAGCCAATGGTGCTAGCTTGTTTTACCACATTTCCTTTATCGTCTACAAGGTTCCAATCCGCCTTGGTCGACCCACTGTCGGCTACTAATATCACAATCTTTTAATTATATTAATACATAAACGTTGCCAACAAAGGCAATTGCAGTGCCTTGTTAAACAGTTGTAATTTACTATCTTAAAATTAATGGGTATTGCTGTAAAAGATAATACAGATGTTTGTTAATTATTAACACACAATAGTTGCAGTTTTGCTTTGGCGGCATCTTCCAGTTCTTTGGCACGCGGTAGCAGTATCTCATCCTCTAAACGGCTGTGCATGGCAAGGTCGCTTTCAAACTGGCGCAGCTCTTCTAAAATTAACGATACCTGAGCAGGGTGTGTTTTTATTGCCGAGAAATTACGCAACCGTCGGCCAAGTTCTTCCAGCTCATTGTCGGCATGGTCGTGGTCTTTTATAAACTTATCCAGCGAGTATTTTTCTAGGATTAGATACAAGCTATGCGGCAATGTTACATGGTCTACCCCGTTTATCAGTTTTAGTATGTAGGGGAATAAATTAACCTCTTCCGTTTGTATATGGGCCATCAGGTTTTTTTTATACTCCGTAAAAAAGTCCTTAAGCTTAAACAACATTAGCTCAGAGTTGCCATAGTTTGCAATCAGGGCATCCAGCAGTTTCTCCAGTTTGGGTAGTTTTTGGTTTATGTAGTAAACGTGGGTTTTTATGAGGTATTCTATAATAGTGCGAAGTGGGAATGATTGTAAATCTTCTTTAGGAAAAAAATTTTCACACTCAAACGCTTTATAAATAGCCATTACAAATCGGGCATCAACGTTAGATTGTATGCAGGCCTTGGCTAAGGGCAGGTTGTAGTGTTCAAACTTAATTCCAAAGCGGTCTATTACCGATGCTAAACGCACATCGGCCCTTATCAGTTCTATTAAAGGGGTACCGCTATTAGATGACATAGGCCCAAATTTAGGTATTTATTGCCTAAATCCAAGCCTTTATCTAATATAGAATGTGTCTTTTTTACGCTGCAGCCATAGCCACCATTTTAGGCAGGCTAAAGAAGAAGGTAGAGCCTTTACCAATTTCAGATTCTAACCATACTCTGCCGCCTGCATCTTCTATTATCTTTTTAACAATAGCAAGGCCTACACCGGTGCTTTCAATCTTATCGCGCGCTTGTAAGGTTTGAAATATCACAAACACCTTTTCATGGTATTCAGGGTCTATCCCAGGGCCATTATCTGCTACATAAAACACATGCTGGTCTGGCTCTTCGGTATACCCTATGCGTAGCGTTGGGTTAGGGCTGTTGTTGTATTTTATTGCATTGCTTATAAAGTTGCTAAACACCTGCTCTACCTTAATACGGTCGGCCGTAATTTCAGGCATATCCTGTTGTATATCTACTGCAAAAGTTGCAGGTGGGGCAAGGTCGTTTACCGTTTCGGCAACCATGGTGGTAATGTTAAACTGCGACGGGTTGCTTTGCATACGGCCCGCACGCGAGTATTCTAATATACCGTTTATCAGTTGTTCCATGCGCACTACGCGGCTGCGCATAAGGTTAAAGTTGCCGCGAGAGTCTTCGGTAATTTTATCTTCCAGGTCTTCCTCTATCCATATAGACAGGTTGCTGATGGCGCGCAATGGCGCTTTTAAATCGTGCGATACAATGTAGGCAAACTGGTCTAGTTCTTTATTAGTTTTTTCCAGTGTATCGTAATAGTCTGCAAGTCGGTCCTGGCTCTGCTTGCCCTCGGTTACATCCATCGCAAAACCTATTAACGTTTTTTCGTTGGTCGATTCGTCAAGGAAAAGGAAATGCTCAAAAAACAGGTCTTCAACAGCATTGTTTGTTTTGTTTATGAAGTTTATAATCTCGCCCGAAAATGCTTTCTCAATATCCTCTGCCTTATCTTTAAAATGGTTGTAAACAGATATGCCTACAAAGTGCTTCTCTTCTTTACCAATACGTTTCAGGGCATTGCCTTTTATTGATGTGCAAATACCCTCTTTGTTAACATGGTAAACCAAAATAGGCATGCTGCGGGTAATAGTTTCCAGCAGGTGGCCCTGGGTAGCCATTTGGCGTTCGGTCCGCTTGCGTTCTGTTATATCGCGGCTGTTTATTACAATACCACTAAAACTTCCTTCTTCTACATAGCTGCCAACAGCCTCCAGCCAAAGGTAGGTGCCGTCTTTCTTTTTAAGGCGCAACTCGGTAGAGTGGGCAGTACCGGGGTTTTCGCATGCTGCCCTTATTGCAAGGGCTACCCGTTCAAAATCTTCGGGATGGGTCATTTCAAAACCGTTGTTGCCAATAATCTCTTCGGGCGTGTAACCAAATATACGGTAAAACGATGGGCTCTCGTAAACTATAGTACCATCTATATTATGTATGGTTACCATATCAAACGATTTGTCTATCAAAAGCTTAAACTTAAAGTCCTGTTCTTCCATTTGCGTGTTGTGCAGCTGATACGAACTGTTAACGGCGTTTAAAAAAGGCATTAGTTGCGCAATGTCAACATTGCTTTTACTCATAAACTCGTTAATCTGGCTTTGTAAAAGTGGGCTAAACTTTTCCATTCCATTAGTTTGTTGCGTTTGCTGGTTCATCTTTTTATTTATAAAATAGTAGTACTGGTGGTTGGTCTTATATTAATACTGCAATATTGGGGGTATTAGCACGATGTTGAAACACATAGCAACTTAAAACATAGCACATGTAAGATAATACTAAACCTTGTAGCTGGTTATAATGTCTAATGCCCTGTAAACATCTGTTTTAAAACAATCAGCCCTGCTGTATAGTTATTATAGGGATGTAAGCCTTAGGCTGGTTTTTAACAAATTTCGCTTATAGCTCCACCACAACACTAATCTTATAATTATCAGCAAAGTAAAGAACAAAAAATAGTGTTGATACAATAGTTAAATCTGCCTAAAAGATAATATTGTAACTTCGCCTTCCTATTACTATGTGGACAGCATTTGCAAGGATAATATTACGTAACCGCCTGGCTATACTTATTGTAACCGGTATTATTACGCTATTTATGGCCTACCTGGCTTTTAAGGTAGAGCTTACATACAATGGTACCCGTATTTTGCCTGCTGATGATAGCACGTATATAGAATACGAAAACTTTAAAACTCAGTTTGGCGAAGATGGTGCTGTAATGGCCATCGGTATTCAAAGCGATAAGCTATTTCAAAAGGATATCTTCAACGCCTGGTATGATTTAGGGCAAAACATAAGCAAGATAGAAGGCGTTAAGAGCATGCTCTCTATTACTCAAATACAAGACCTTACCAAAGATACTACCGAGCAAACCTTTAAGTTTAAAAAAATACTATCTAAACGCCCGGGCTCGCAAGCGGCTGTTGATAGTATTAAAGATAAAATTTACAGCCTGCCTTTTTACGATGGGCTGCTGCTAAACCGCAAGTCTAACGTAACGGTAATGCTGCTTACCCTCGATAGAAAAATTGTAGACTCTAAAAACCGCCTTGCTTTAGTAACCAAAATTACTGACAAAGGCGATGAGTTTGCCCAAAGCAGTAGTATAGAGGTGCATTACTCTGGTTTGCCCTATATACGCACCATTAATACCAAACGCATTAGCAGCGAGCTTATACTCTTTTCGCTTCTGTCTATACTTATTACTGCCATTGTATTGTTTGTCATATTCCGCTCGGTAAAGGCTATATTAATACCAATGGTAGTAGTGTTCCTAAGCCTTATATGGAGTGTTGGCACGGTGGTATTGTTTGGCTATAAGCTTAGTGCACTTACTGGCCTTATCCCTCCGTTAATTATTATTATAGGCATACCCAACTGCATTTTCATTACCAATATTTTTCACCGCGAGTTTGTAAACCATGGCAACAAAATAAAAGCCATAGCACGCGTTATTGTTCGCATGGGTATGGCCTTGTTCCTTACCAACTTTAATACTGCCCTGGGTTTTGCCACCTTTACGTTTACAGAGAGTAAAATACTTAGCGAGTTTGGCGTAGTGTCTTCTATCAACGTAATGTTGGTCTTCATCTTCTCTATTGTACACGTACCTATATTATTCAGCTATGTTGATGCCCCACCGCCAAAACATACCAAGCACTTAGACTATAAGTGGATGGCTGCATTGGTAAAACGCATTATGTGGATGATAACCCACCACCGCATTGCTATTTATGTAGTAACATTATTATTGGTAGTGGTTTCTGCTTGGGGTATGACCAAAATGAAAACCACCGGCGCGGTTACTGATGATATCCCTAAAAGGGACAAGGTCTATCAGGACTTAATATTCTTAGAAGATAACTTCCACGGGGTATTGCCTTTTGAGGTGGTTATTGAAACCAAGCAGAAGAAAGGTATTGTAAAGTATTCTACTATTAAAAAGATAGATGAGCTACAAACGGTACTGGCCGATTATCCTGAATTCTCAAGGGCTGTATCTATTGTAGAGATATTGAAGTATGCTAAACAGGCCTATTACAATGGCGACCCCGACCAGTACGCCCTGCCCGACCGTGACGAGCTAAACTTTATTTTCGATTACATACCCAAAGGCAAAGACGGCAAGAAGGATGAGCTGACAAAGCCGTTTATTGATAGCCTGCAGCAAAAAACAAGGGTAAGTGTCCAGGTGGCTGATATTGGCTCTACCGATATGAAAATTTTACTGGAAAATGTAAGGCCGCGCATAGACTCTATCTTCCCTAAAGATAAATACAAAGTAACCCTTACCGGCACCAGCCTGGTGTTTGTAAAAGGCACCGACTATCTGGTTGATAACCTGCTATGGAGCTTACTGGCAGCCATTATCCTTATTTCGGGCTTAATGGCCTTTATGTTCTCGTCGTTCCGCATGGTTCTTATATCCATTGTCCCTAACCTTATCCCGCTGGTGCTTACAGCTGGTATTATGGGCTTTATGGATATTTCACTCCGTATATCAACTATACTGGTGTTTAACATTGCTTATGGTATTGCTATTGATAGTGCCATCCACTTCTTCTCTGTTTACGGGCACGAGCTTAAAAAGAACACTCAGGACATCAAACTATCGGTAGAAGAAAGCTTGAAAGAAACAGGCTTCTCTATCATGTACACGTCTATCATCCTGTTGTTTGGCTTTAGCATATTTATGCTGTCAAACTTTGGGGGCACACAAGCCTTGGGTATGCTTATTTGCATAACCCTGTTCACGTCTATCTTCACCAACCTGCTGGTGCTGCCATCGCTGCTATTAAGCCTTGATAAGGTAATCATGATCAAATCACTGCGCGAACCTTACGCCGAACTATACGACGAAGAAGTGGACATAGACCTGGACAGCCTCGAGGTTAAGAAAATAGAAGAAGGGGAGTAATCAAAACAGGTAATTTCATTTCCGAGTACGTTAAAACTCCATAATAGTGTGAAGTTATTCCTGTGCATGAGGGAACAACTTTTTGCATTGAGTTCCTATTTCGGTGCCCTTATAGCCAGATACACCGCCAATACAGAGAATATAATATTCGGTATCCACACCGCTAAGGCAGGATGCAACCCCCCATTGGTAGCAAACGTAGATGTTACCTGCATAAACAGGATATATGCAAAGCTGATAACAAACCCTATAGCCAGGTTCACCCCAATTCCACCGCGCACCTTCCGGCTCGACAATGCGACACCTATCAGCGTTAAAATAAACGAAGCAAAAGGCATAGACGTACGCATATATTTCTCCACCCTGTAAAACTCAATATCACCGCTACCACGCTTGGTTTCCTGGTCTATAAACTCGTTAAGCTCCATGTAGTTCAGCGTCTGCACATTCGTCACCCTGCGGCGGAACTCTTCGGGTTGTATGTTTAGTGTGGTATCCATAAACCGGCCCACACGTATTTTCTCTTCCATGCCGTCAAACTTATGCTCCTTAAAATTCTTCAGGGTCCATTTGTTTTTCAGGCTGTCCCATTGGCAGGTTTCAGAACTAAGCTTATACACCAGTTGGTTTTTATCAAATTTTTCTAACGAGAAGCGGTAACCCCTGTTATCGCGGTTGTTAAAACTCTGAAAGTAGATACTTTCGCCCGGTGCCGTTTGGCGGTGTATGTTACGGTCGGTAAAGCCCTTAAGGCCGTTTATATAGGTATTCTCAAACTCAAGCCTGTCGCGGTTGGCGTGGGGTAGTATAAAGTTGTTCAGCCAAAAAGAAAACACTGCCAGCAGCGCAGCGGTAAAAAAGTAAGGCCGCATAAGCCTGCCAAAGCTAACCCCGCTGTTAATAATGGCAATAATCTCGGTTTGCTGTGCCATTTTAGAAGTAAAAAACACAACCGATATAAAGATGAACAGCGGGCTGAACAGGTTTACAAAGTAAGGTATAAAGTTGAGGTAATAATCAAAGAAGATGGCACTGGTAGGTGCGTCGTGCTTTAAAAAATCATCCAGCTTTTCTGATATATCAAAGATAACCGATATAAGCACCACCAATATAATGGCGTACAAAAAGGTGCCTAAAAACTTCTTAATTATGTATCGGTCAATAATCTTTAACACAGCACAAAGGTATCTATTAGTTGGCAGTTGGCAGTTGTCGGATGCCAGTTTGTTTGTTTGCCTATTTATCGGCTGATAGTTCTCCTCGCTTATAACGCAAGAACCATTCTTTAATTTTTTATCTCTTTATCTTTTTAATTAACTGTGAACTACGAACTACCAACTATAAACTGATATTACCACTTACTCCCTTTCTTCTCTTTCAGCATTTTCGACTTAACAGAGCTATCGTAGAAATCATCAGGCTTTTTGCACACCCAGGTAATAAAATTGTCAATTTCCTCCACCTGCTTTATTCGTTCTATGGTATGGTAATAGCGCTTTAGCTCCTTTTCGGTAAGTACAGAGTGTATCTTGTCGTGGCATATTTTATGCAGCAATACTGTAGGCGTATGCTTCCCCCCGCGCGATTTTGGAATTAAATGGTGTTTGTTGAATGGCTTGGCCAGCGGCCTGCCACACAGGGCACACAACTCAATATTATCTTCTGCTTTATACATATAAAAAACAACATTCCAAAGTAAGCAGAAAAGTGCATTGAAACGGCAATAAATACAGGCTTTTTTACTATGCAAACCCATTTATAATTCTTACCTTTGTAAACCATCATGTATCGCCATTTTTTATATATCATACTTATTGTTTTAGCTGCTTCGTGCAGGCCGTCTAAAATTGTAAAGGCAGAAGATGTTTTGTACCCTATGAAGTACGATACCCTGGGTATAGACAGCGTAGTGTATAAAATGATATTACCCTATAAAACCAAGGTTGACGGGGCTATGGGTGAGCATTTGGTAAATGCCGCCATAGAGTTTCCCGCCCCCGATAGGAAAAACATAGCAGGAGAATCACTGCTTGGAAACATGCTTACGGATATCTTTTTGAGTACCGGCAGGGATAATTACAGGCCTGCTGACGGAAAAAATATAGACTTTGTGTTGATGAACACCGGTGGTATACGTACCTCATTGCCCAAAGGAGTAATTACCACTCGTAATGTTTTTGAAGTACTTCCGTTTGATAACCGTTTGGTTGTTGTAACGCTGAGCGGCGATAGCACCCAGGCATTGCTCAACTACATAGCCAAGAAGGGCGGCGACCCTGTGGCAGGAATGCAAATGGGCATTAAAGAAAAAAAACCGATAGATGTTCTTATTAATGGTTTACCTTTTGACAAGACAAAAACCTATAAAGTACTAACCAACGATTTTTGTGCCACCGGCGGCGATCAAATGTGGTTTTTTACCGGGGCCAAAGAATCTACTGATTTAAATATTATTCTTCGCGATGCCATTATTACAAAGTTTAGGCAATTGGGCAGCGCAGGCATTGAGTTAAATTCTAAGTTAGATAAACGTATTTATAAAGAAGATGCAAGATAGCAGGCGCACGTTTTTAAGGTATATGTTAGGGGCGGGCGGTATGCTGGCCTTTAGCAGCTTAAGCGCCGCCGATTGGTTTGCTAAAAAAGAAGTTATTAAGCTTACTATACTGCACACTAACGACGTGCACAGCCGATTAGAGCCCTTCCCAATGAACGATCCTAAGTTTCCGGGCATGGGAGGTGCGGCACGCCGCGCTGCGTTAATTAACAGCATTAGGAATACAGAACCTAATGTGCTGTTGCTTGATGCAGGCGATATTTTCCAGGGAACCCCTTATTTTAATGTATACAAGGGCGAACCGGAAATTAAAGTAATGAGCCAGATGGGCTACGATGCTGCTACTATTGGCAACCACGATTTT
>JAIXUZ010000035.1 GCA_027483285.1 Bacteroidota bacterium | reverse complement strand
TCTACCACCGCTAATCCCGAGGCTGTGCAAATGCCGGCTCAATCGCCCAGCTACTTTATTTTTAACGCGCAGGCCAGCCGCACGTTCAACCGTTGGGATGTGTATGTAGGGGCAGAAAACCTTGGCAACTTCCAGCAGCGCAATTTAATTATTGATGCGCAAAATCCTTTTGGGCAATACTTTGATGCATCGCTGGTTTGGGGCCCAACCATAGGCCGTATGTTCTATGCAGGCTTTAGGTTTAAAATAGATTATGAATAGTATTACATTTATATAAATGATAGTGAGAAAACCCTCTCTTAACTACAAGAGAGGGTTTTTTATTGAAATCAACATTTTCGGCGCGCTTTTTGCAATTGGTTTTTTTGTGCTAAAAAAGCACAACAATTCTCCCTTATCCTGTATTAATATTTTATAGTTGCCTAATCAATGAGTAAGTTTTCCGTTCGCGTTAAGTGGCAGGTTTTACGCACCCGCCTCTACCTGGAAAGGCTTGAAGTAAAAGCCTTTATATTACCCGCATTTGTGTTATTGCTAAGTATTGCAGCAACGGCTATTTACTACAACGTGTTTAGGTTTGAAAACCTTTGGGCCAACTGGATGGTAGCCACAGGCAACGCTTTTGAGTATTGCGAGCTTAACCGTATGGACCAGCTTATCCGCCAACCATCAAACACATGGAGCAACCTGGCCTATTTTGTAGTAGGGCTTTTTGCGCTTACCATAGGCGTGCACGACCTTAAATATGCCGACCGGAAACAATCGCATAACTTTTTGGTGCGCTACCCCATATTCTCGCTGTTGTTTGGGCTTTCGGCACTGTATGTGTTTGTAGGCAGCTTTTTGTTCCATGCATCGCTAACACGCACCTTTCAGCACCTTGACCAGGCGGGATTATACTCTGTAATAGTAATGGTGCTAACGTTTAACCTGTACAAGATATTCCCCGTAATGCGGATTAAGGGGCAGTACAAAAGCTCGCACGCTATTATGATAGCTTTTGCCATTGGCTTAAACTACCTGATATTTACCCGCCTGTGGCTGATAGATATTAATGTGCTTTTTCCGGCACTAATAGCCCTAACATTTGTAACCAGCCTTTGCTACCTGCTGTTTGTAAGCAAAACGCATTACTACACCCAATACCTATGGGCGGCGTTTATAGTATTATTGCTAGCCGCCATCATCTGGATATTAGACCGCACCAATATAGCCTGCAACCCTACCAGTGCTTTGCAGGGCCATGCATTATGGCATGTGTTTACTGCTATTAGTATGCTGCTTATTTACCTATACTACCGCACGGGTGCTGTGCCTGTGGAAGATGTGATATTGAGGAGGGAAGAGCGGAGAGTGAGGAGAGGGAGGTAGTTATCGGTGTATATTAGTGCATGAAAATACCTGAGGTTATAGTAGATGCAGGAGCCTTTTGGGGAATTATTCTTGGTTTTGCAATAGCTATAGGCTTGCCTATCATAGCAATTTTATTGTACATCCAACAACGAAATAAAGGCAATACTGTGCCTTTAGGTAAACTAATATTAAGGGCACTTTTATGGACGGTATTATTTGCCCCGGTAATATTTATAGCCATAGTACTATTCTTATCCACAATAATTTTTAATTAGCATGGTAATTCTACAAGCAGGTTTAGCATGGGCTATGGCGATACCTTTTGTATTTGGAGGGGCTTTGTTTATATGCTTTCCGGTAGTATACTTTTTATCGCTAAAAATAGCCACTAAACGGTTTATACAAAACAATAATGGCATTGCCATAACCAGTAAAGAAAAGGCCATGCTACGGCTGTTTAGCGCGCTTGTTTCGTTTGGTATAATAGCGGTGTTGCTTGCGGTATTTATGACTGTTGTAATGAATAAAACTACTTAAACAGTACTTTTTGAATCCTCTACCGTCTGGCGATTTTAGCCTATGATAAAAACTCCCCCTCCCGCCGACAGCGGACACCCCCTATAAGAGGGAGATTTTTAAAACAAAAGAGGCCGACGCCCCTTGAATTGAAATGTTGCTACACCTATTATTAAGCGCTGGCTAACAGGGTAATTAAATCAGCCTCGGTGTTTTCAATTGTAACACCCTTAAATGTAAAGCAGCCTAAAATTATCAGCATTAATAAATCATTGGCAGACTCAATATCAGGGTTAATTTCCATAGTGGTTTTGGGCTTGGATGATATGTCTAACCTGTAGCTTACTACCTTTTGCCCTTCGGCTGTGGTAAACGTAAGGGTAACCAAGGGTGTATTATGAATTTTACATTCGTATTTTGCCCCGTTGGTAAAATCAATTGTGCCTTTGCTGCCCAAAAAAGACCTGTTTAAACTCAGCACAATTTCACCATTACATTCAATAATAGTTTTCGCTTTCCAAAAACCAATGTTTTTAATTAGGTAGTTTTTTCCATCTAAGTTAAATGATGCCTTAGCGCCATTCTCATCCTTTAGCTCAACAATAAGTTCATCTTTACTTTTAAGGGCGGCTGAGTTTTTAGAAAATTCCCAAAACAATTCAGAAGTGATAAATGGTTTCATATTTTACAATTTATATTGCATTAGTAGCGCACTATAAATAAAAATTACACTTATTCAAACTATTTAAAATTAGCTTAATATGAGGCATTGCATAATTAAAAAAGGGGCCTAAGCCCCCTTTTAAAAATCCCCCATTCGTAATTTACATTACGAATACCCCCTTTTTAAAGGGGGATCTCTAAAAAGTTAGAAACTCCAATCGTGGGTGTCAATGTCTTCCAGGCAGCGGCGTAGTAAATCTATGCTGTCGCGGATGTCGTGGCGGTTGGCCATTTCTACCGACTGATGTATATGGCGTGTTGGGATAGACACCGCACCTGCAATTGCACCACCGGCATTATAACGCTGTATACCAGCAGTATCAGTACCACCAGCAGGTAGTATCTCGGGTTGCCATTTAATTTTGTGCTTGTCGGCAGTCTTCTTCATAAAGTCAACCATGCGGTAGTCGCAAATGGTTTGCGAGTCCATTACCTTAATAGCAGCGCCGTGGCCCAGGCGGGTAATCATTTCATGCTCGCGGGCGCCGGGTATATCAAATGCAATAGTAGTATCAAGGCCAAAACCAAAATCGGGGTTAATTTCTAACGCGGCAGCTTGTACGCCACGCAGGCCAACCTCTTCCTGTACCGAGAATACGGCGTAGAAGTCGTAAGGCAGTTTCTTAATCTCGCGCAATACCTCAATCAAAATAAACACCGACACGCGGTTATCAATCGACTTGCCGTTTACGCAATCGCCCATTTCTATAAGCTCACGCTCGCGGGTGATAAAGTCGCCCACGCTAACGTGCTTTTCTACCTCTTTCTTCGACATCCCCATATCGATAAAATAGTCGGTAGTTTGTGGCATTTTATTGCGCTCCTCAGGCGACATTACGTGGATGGGTTTGCTGCCCATTACACCAATAAGGTCTTTTTTACCATGAACGATTACGCGCTGTGCGGTAAGGGTTTTGGCATCAAACCCACCCAGTGTGTGGAAACGCACAAAGCCTTTATCATCAATATGGGTAACGATGAATGATATCTCGTCCATGTGGGCGGCTACCATTACTTTTTTATCTTTTTTGCCTTTGCGGAAAACCGTTACGTTGCCCATGTTATCTATGGAAACTTTATCGGCCAGCTTTTTCACCTCGCGCAATAC
>JAIXUZ010000360.1 GCA_027483285.1 Bacteroidota bacterium | reverse complement strand
TAAATCTGGGTAATCTTAGCATCGCGCATTAAACGCTCTACATGGTATTCTTTTACAAAACCGTAACCGCCGTGTATCTGTACCGCCTCAACAGTAGTTTTCATAGCTGTTTCTGATGCAAATAACTTAGCCATTGCACTGGCACGGGCATAGTCAAGGTGTTCGTCCTTCATCCATGCGGCTTTGTAGCAAAGCAAACGCGCTGCTTCAATCTCCGTAGCCATATCAGCCAGTTTAAACTGGATAGCCTGGTGTTGGCTGATTTCTTTACCAAACGCCTTGCGGGTTTTAGAGTATGCTAAAGATAATTCGTAAGCGCCTTGTGCAATGCCTAATGCTTGTGCGGCAATGCCTATACGGCCACCCGATAGGGTTTTCATAGCGAATTTAAAGCCGAAGCCATCTTCGCCAATGCGGTTTTCTTTAGGCACTTTCACATCCTGGAACATCAAGGTGTGGGTATCAGACCCACGGATGCCCAATTTATTTTCTTTAGCACCGATGATAAAGCCTTCCCAGCCTTTCTCAACAATAAATACGTTAATGCCACGGTGGCCTTTTGCACGGTCAGTTTGGGCTACAACTAAGTAGGTATCGGCGTTGCCACCGTTGGTAATCCAGTTTTTAGTACCGTTTAACAGGTAATGGTCGCCCATGTCTATTGCTTCTGTTTGTTGCGATGTTGCATCAGAACCTGCTTCAGGCTCTGACAAACAGAAAGCACCCAGCTTTTTACCGCTGGCAAGGTCTACCAAATATTTTTGTTTTTGCTCCTCACTACCATAAGCCTCCAGGCCATAGCAAACCAACGAGTTGTTTACCGACACGGCAACAGAGCACGATGCATCAATTTTAGATAACTCTTCCATTACCAATACATACGATATAGTGTCCATACCGGCACCACCGTATTTTGGGTCAACCATCATACCCATAAAGCCCATTTCGCCAAGTTTTTTCCAAGCTTCAAGGGGTGCTTTTTGGTGCTCGTCGCGTTCAATTACGCCGGGCAATAGTTCTGTTTGGGCAAAGTCGCGGGCTGCTTTTTGCACCATTAGGTGCTCTTCGGTAAGCTCAATATGCATAATAATAGAATATTATAATTTTTTTTAGAATGACAAAAGTAAGGTTTTTTTGTTCAAATCTCCTTTCACCCAATAAATTAGAAAAGTATGCCATAACGCAGTTGCAACGGGGGTGGTAGATTATTTTCCTAATATTGCACCTTTATGATACAAGACACATACAAGGTTATTGGCTTAATGTCGGGCAGCTCGCTTGATGGGTTGGATATTGCCTATTGCGAGTTTACCCATAGCGACAAAGGCTGGAAATATACTATTACCGCTGCCGAAACGGTTGAATATTCTGACTACTGGGAAGATAAACTTAAAAATGCGCATACGCTTAGTGGCGAAGACCTTTCTATACTTAACGTAGAATATGGCTTTTTACTTGGGCAGGAGGTTTGGCGCTTTATGAGCCGCCACAGCGTGGTGCCCGATTTTATATCATCGCACGGGCATACGGTGTTTCATAAACCCGACCATAAAATGAGCCTGCAAATAGGCTCGGGCCAGCATTTGGCAGTAGAGTGCGGCCTGCCGGTTATTACCGACTACCGCAACAAAGACCTTGCCCTGGGCGGGCAAGGCGCTCCTTTAGTGCCTATTGGCGATAAACTACTATTTGACAAATTTGAATTTTGCCTAAACCTTGGGGGGATTGCCAACATATCGTCTGACGATGAAAACGGCAACCGCATAGCCTACGATATTTGCGCGGCTAACTTTGCCCTTAACCATATAGCCCGCCAGGTAGGTAAGCCTTACGATGCCAATGGCGATATGGCTGCCAAAGGCCAACTGAACAACGACCTTATGGGCAAGCTGGAGGCGCTGGACTACTACGCCCTGCCCTACCCTAAGTCTATAGCAAACGAGTGGATACGCACTATTGTGTTGCCATTGATAGATAGTGTTGATTGCCCTGCTGAAGATAAACTGCATACGCTATGTGTACATATGGGTAAATACATTGGCAAAGCCATTGGCAACGACCCTATGAATAAGGTATTAATAACAGGAGGGGGCGCTTTTAACCGATTTCTTATTATGCAAATTGCCATCAATACCCAATCGGCAGTAATTGTAGGCGACCCTTTAACTGTTAATTTTAAAGAAGCCCTGGTATTTGCCTTTTTGGGTGTGCTGCGCATGCGCAACGAGGTAAACAGCCTGGCTACCGTTACCGGTGCCGAAAAAGATAGTTGCTGCGGGGTGTTATACCAACCATGATAAAACGCATAGCCATAATAACAATTTGCCTTTTAGCTGCATTAATGTATGCTGAGGCAGTAGTGTTCTACCGTACAATGGAATTCCTTCCAAGTAGACTTACTATTTTTTTATATTCTGTATTTGTGCTATTACCTGCTGGTGCATTATTTCTTTCCAATAGGTACCTCAAAGATGAAAAGGCAAAAGGCAACGTAGTTTTAATTGTACTGGTGTTTCTATTCTTTGCATTAATTAACCAAGGGCTTTCTTTATATGGCAGGATTACAAAGCCATTATCAGAAGGTGCCATAATGGTTCGTCAGGAACACAGGATCATAAAATCAATAAATAAATGGCTTGAATATAATGCCAGCTACTACTATAGTGGTAATGTTAAAATATTATACACCGACGATTTTGGCGTGGACACTATACCCAAGACCGGTGAAAAATGTTACTTTATCAGGATTAATTACAATGCATACCGCCGTAATAAAAAAGAAGACGGGGTTGATGAACTTACCCATTACTTTTTTATTGACGAGAAAAATAATGTTATGGGCATTAAGCAAAGAAACTGGTTTGAAAGCCCGACAGACCTAAACAATCTTGAAACTAAAACCTGGATTAATAAATATGGTGTAGAGCCTTACGAAGGGCCCTAAAACCCAAAAACCCCGCGTAAAGCGGGGTTTTTGGGCCATCTAACCAATCAAAACCATGAACTAAATAAGTATCAGGTTTAAATTTTTATCTATGATAAAGAAGGTATATTTCTAG
>JAIXUZ010000109.1 GCA_027483285.1 Bacteroidota bacterium | reverse complement strand
TTATGCACTGCATTGGTAATAATAACACCCGGCTTTTTATTGGTGTTCTCCCGTTGCGATTGTATTGTAACTGATTGGTATACCTCTCCCGTCGTTCCTGTAAATTCCATGCTACAAAGGTACATATTTTTTTACCACATTGGCATCAATCCCCAATAGCTATCAGGATAACAAATGATGATTGTTCTTTGATTTTCTGACTAATGAATACTGACTATCGACGACTATTTAGCCTGTTCTTTTAGCCTGCGCTTAACATTATTCCAGTACACACGGCCATAGCCAACAAGTATTTCGTCGCCGGCTTTAATGTTGCGGGTAGCCACCATACGTGGGCCGCCGTCTTCAATTTCTATTTTGCAGTTGTTGCGTATGCCCTCTTTGCGGGTAATGCCGGCAGCATCGTTAGCATACATGGCATGGCAAAATATGGGCATAGAGTCGAGGATACCATCGTTAACAGTTTCTACCAAAAACTGGTCGATACCTGCATCGCAGCGGCGCAGGGCTTCATCGTTGTCAATGTATTCGCCCATGTAAGTGCAAACGCGTTCGCCTTTTTTAATATCCTTGGTGGTAAAAAGGCCTTTGCCTGTAAAGTGAGAATCTTTAACCTCAAGGTATTTCGCCTCTTTAGCTAATGTCGACTTTGAATGATATAATTTCATTGGGCGGCAAAAATAGCTAATAGTTGGCAGTAATTGGTTGCCTGTTGCCAGTTTTAATTTGCGCTATTTTATTCTTCGTCGTTAAAAGGGTAGTCTTGCTCTAAAGGTAGCGAGAAGCTAAAGGTAGTACCTTTGCCAACCTCGCTATCGGCCCAAATGCGTCCACCGTGGGCTTCAACAATCTTTTTTACAATGGCTAAGCCAAGGCCTGTACTTTTCTCGCCCTCGGTACTTTTTACCGATGTTTTTTGAAAAGCATTGAAGATGGTAGGTAACTCATCGGCCGGAATACCCTGCCCCTGGTCAGTTATATGCACAACGGCTGTATCGCCGTCAAGCTCATTAGTAATGGTAACTGTGGTGCCCTGTGCCGAAAATTTAACAGCATTGGTAAGGATGTTATTTACCACCTGCGATATGTGCATAGGGTCGCACTCTAAACTTAAAACACCCTCATATGGCTGAAAGTTAAACAGTATATTTTTGCGCTGGGCATGTGGGTTTGCAAGGCTTATCTGCTCGCGCATAAACTCAGAAAAGTCAATTTCCTGGTGGTTAAGCTTAAGCTCGCCAGCCTCTATTTTCGATATGTCAAGCAGGTTATCTACCAAACGCAGCAAAAATGTTGATGACTTATTGATGATAGACAGGTATTCTTTTTGGTCATTATCAATCTTCTCATTTAGCTCATCAATAAGATACTCGCTAAACATTTTGATATGGCCAAGCGGGCCGCGCAAATCGTGGGCTGCAACGCCAAGGTAATAGTTCTTTTCAGAGTTGATTTTCTCCAGTTCGGCATTTTTGCGGTTAAGCTCGGCCTGTGTTTCGTATAGCCTTAAAAAGGCTGCTACCTTAGCGCGGGTAAACTCAATATCAAGGGGTTTGTACAAATAATCTACAGCACCGCCCCTAAGGGCCTTAACCACAAACGAAATATCCTTGTTAATAGCCGTTACAAAAATGATGGGTACATCTTTGGTTTTGTTGTTCTCCTTTAAAATTTTGGCCACTTCAAACCCATCCATGCCCGGCATTTGTACATCTAGCAAAATAAGCGATAATGATTCGGTATAAGCAATACGCAATGCTTCGTTGCCGTTAGATGCCGAAATTATCTCGCAGTTATCAGCACCTAACATGCTTTCCAGCGAAAATGTATTCTCGGGTTTATCGTCAACAACCAGTATTTTATGCTTAAACATAATAAGTTAATTAATTATCGTTCTGTTACAAATATAGACACAATGTTTACACAGCAACGGCCCTGTTTAAATTTAACCATTTACAGATACACTCTATGAGTACCTTTTTGCTTACAGGCTTAGGTAAATAATCAGAAGCGCCGGCACGCTTACAAATTTCATCGTCGCCAACCATGGCGTTAGCCGTTACTGATATTATAGGTAGATGAGTAAGTTTTAGGTCTTTACGTATCCTTTTCATAGCTTCATATCCATCCATTATAGGCATCATAATGTCCATAAGTACTATATCAACATCGGTATGTTCCTGTAGTTTATCCAGCGCCTCTTTCCCGTTATTGGCTATCACTATCTTAGGGCTGTAGTCGTCTAATATTGATGTCAGGGAGAAAATATTCCGCATATCATCATCAACCACCAGTATTTTATAGGCTGCCAGGTTTAATGATGAGCCATCGGCACCGCTAAGCTTATCCTCTTCTGTAACAACAACAGCTGGCACACTGCTTAGCTGCGCAACAGCATCTACACTTGTTGGCAATGCAGGTATATTAAGTGCTGCATGTTGTACCAGGTTTAAAGGTAGCTGTTCTACATCTAAAGGAATAAACAACCTAAAGGTACTGCCCTCGCCAACGGTACTTTCCAGGGTCATAATACCACCCAAAAGTGCTGATAGTTCTTTACTTATTGATAAGCCTAAACCGGTACCTCCAAATTTGCGGCTGGTAGAACCGTCTGCCTGGCGGAAAGGTTCAAATATAAGCTGTTGCTTTTCTAATGGTATACCAATGCCGTTATCTGATACTTCAAGGCAAATAGCCTCTTTGCCTTTCAGGGTGTCTATACTATGGTTACCCGATACATCTTTAGCTATCCGCAAGCTTACCGCCCCTTTGGCTGATGTAAACTTAAAGGCATTGGACAACAGGTTTTTAATTACCTGAGACAGGCGCATACGGTCAGTCTTAATTACATCAGGCATGTTCTTATCCATTACTACGCTAAAGCGTATGCCTTTATTAACGGCAACCTCGCTAAACAGCATATTAATATCGTTTGCCCAGTCTTTTATATCCACATCCTGTACATCAAGCTCCATGTGTTTAGATTCAATCTTAGATATATCAAGGATATCATTAATAAGCTCCAGCAAATCGTTACCCGATTTTTGGAT
>JAIXUZ010000394.1 GCA_027483285.1 Bacteroidota bacterium | reverse complement strand
TTAAAGTAATAGAAGCCGGAGGGGGAATTGTGCAAAACTCGGCAGGGGACTACCTGTTTATAAAACGCCTTGGCTTTTGGGATTTACCTAAAGGTAAGCTAGACAAAGGCGAAAGCATTGAAGCGGCAGCCTTGCGGGAGGTGGAAGAGGAGTGTGGCATTTCCGGGCTAAGCATTACGGCACCCGCAGGCCAAACTTACCATACCTACGAGCATAAAGGCAACGAAGTACTAAAGGTTACCCACTGGTACCATATGCAAACCGATTTTGCCGGTGAGCTTATCCCCCAAACGGAAGAAGATATTACCGAAGTCCGCTGGATGACTAAGGATGAGGTAAAGGCTGTTGTGTTGAAGAATACGTACCCATCGATAGCGGAGTTGGTGAAGGGTTTGTAGGGGATGAGTACCAAAGTTTCCATTTAGAATAGTACAACAGGGTGTACAATATTCTTACCTTTGCGGCTTATGGCTGCAATAGAATCAATACTTATAGATAAAACAAAGCTTGCGTTGGCTACACTTTACAGTGCCGATGTGGCTAATCTTGTAATTAAAATAGAACATACCAACCCACAGTTTGAGGGGGATTATACGGTAAACGTTTTTCCGTTTCTCAAACTATCAGGCAAAAAACCCGAAGATACCGCAGCGGAGATAGGGGAGTGGTTTGTAGCAAACAACACCGGTGTTACAGCTTTTAACGTTGTAAAAGGCTTTTTAAACCTGGTGGTTGAGAATAGCTTTTGGCTTAGCTTTTTCTCGGCCAACTACCCAGATGCACACTTTGGTATAGCCCAAAACGGCAGCAAGGGCCAAACGGTAATGATTGAGTACCCATCGCCAAACACCAATAAGCCGCTGCATTTAGGGCATTTGCGTAATATATTCTTAGGCTCATCGGTTGCTGAATTGATGAAGGCCAACGGGTACCATGTGGTACACTCGTGTTTATATAACGACCGTGGCACCAACATTTGCAAAAGCATGCTGGCCTACCAAAAATGGGGCAAGGGCGAAACACCTGAATCAGCTAATATTAAAGGCGACCATCTGGTGGGCCAATACTATGTAAAGTTTGCAACCGAATATAAGTTGCAGGTTGAGGAATTAGCGGCCGGCGGATTAAGCAAAGAAGATGCAGAGAAAAAAGCACCGCTTACTCAAGAGGTAAACGATATGTTGGTGAAATGGGAAGCAGGCGACGAAGCTACCCGCAACCTTTGGCAAATTATGAATGGCTGGGTATATCAAGGCTTTGATATTACCTACCAAACGTTGGGCATTAAACCTGATAAATATTATTACGAAAGCGATGTATACAACCTGGGCAAAGAAACCGTTGCCGAAGGATTAGAGAAAGGTATCTTCTTTAAAAAGGATGATGGCTCTATATGGATTGATTTAACGGCTGATGGCTTAGACCAAAAGGTTGTATTGCGTAGTAATGGCACTACGGTTTATATAACGCAGGATATTGCCGTAGCTAACGAGAAGGAAAAGGATTACAAGATTGATAAGTCGGTGTACGTAGTGGGTAACGAACAGGACTACCATTTTAAGGTGCTGTTTTTGATACTGAAAAAGCTGGGCCGTAAGTACGCCGATAGTTTATACCACCTGTCGTACGGTATGGTGGAGCTGCCTACCGGTAAAATGAAGAGCCGAGAAGGTACTGTTGTTGATGCGGATGATTTGATGGAGATTATGATTTCATCAGCTAAGCAAAAAACAGAAGAGTTGGGTAAGATTGAGGGCCTGAGTGAAGAGGAAGCGAATAAGTTGTTCCATACCTTGGGCATGGGCGCTTTGCGTTACTTCATCCTTAAGGTTGACCCTAAAAAGAAAATGATGTTTAACCCGGAAGAGTCGATAGACTTTAACGGGCATACGGGGCCGTTTATACAATACACCCACGCGCGTATACGCAGTGTATTGCGTAAGGCTGAAAAAGCCCCTGTGCATACAGAAGGTGGCCATGCCGAGATACATGCGGTAGAAAAGGCGTTAATAAAACGCTTGTATGCATTCCCTGCAACGGTGCAGCTGGCTGCAGAAAGCTACGACCCGGCACATGTGGCTAACTACGCCTACTTTTTAGCCAGCGATTATAACCGTTTTTACCACGAGCTTACTATATTGAAAGAAGAGAATGCGGCAGCCCGTGAGTTCCGTTTGGCGCTATCTTTATTTACAGCCAATGTAATTAAGCAAAGCCTGCAACTATTAGGTGTTGAAGCACCGGAGAGGATGTAATTCTTAGCATTTTTTAGGTCTCCCTCTTTGAGGGAGTACCCGAACTTGTGAGGGGGAGGGAGGAATTTCTCTCTATTTCTTTTATAGCGAATTCAATTTCTTTTTGAACCCTATCAATACCGTTATAAACCTCTGCATCTGTAAACCGTAAAATGGTATATCCTTCAGAAGCTAATTCATTTGTTTTGATTAAATCCTTAACATGAACTTCTTCATTATCATGCGTAACTCCATCAAGCTCGATAATTAGCTTTAACTTTTTACATATGAAGTCAGCTATATAATTTAATACAGGTCGTTGCCTGTTAAATGTATAGCCTTTCATTTGCTTGTTCTTCAAAACATATACCCATAATAAGGCTTCAGATTTAGTACCCTCACTGCGCATTGCAGAAGCATACTTTTTAAGCGCCTTATTATAATCAACTATATGGTCGGGTTGTTCTTGGGACATACTGCAAAATAAAAAATACTCCTCTCCCGTCTGGCGCCAAGGCGCCATCCACCCTCTCAATGAGAGGGACCTTTAAAAAAGAGTTTATCGTATCAGCGTTACGTGGCCTAAGTACTCGTGCTCGCGGTTAAATATATCAATCACCTTGGCCTTCCATACATACACATCGTCAAGGCAAATTTCATTACGTCCTTCCATACGGCCATCCCAGGGGTCGTTAAGGCCTGTGCTATGGAATACCATGTTACCCCAACGGTCGAATATCCACATATCATAGGCTAATATACCTTCGCCCTTGCCATTAAAGCGGTTGTTATATGAGTCGCTATTGGGTGTAAATGCGTTAGGAAAATAGATAGAGAAATTAGGATTTATACAAACCCTAATAGTATCTGTATCGGGGCAGTTGTTGGCGTTATTTGCTGTAAGTATTACATCATAACAGCCTGGGCTTTCAGGCGGGAAATCGAATATTGGGTTTTGCACGTTTGATGTGCCAAAGGGTCCAAAGGTCCAATCCCAGCTAGTGGGCGTACCGCTTGATAAATCAGTAAATGTAATGGTAGGCTCAAAAATATCGGTTGGCTGAGGCGTTGCGTAGAAATTGACATTCACATTCTCGAAACCGCAAACGTAGGCAGGTTGTGTTAGTGTGCTTGAGCATCCGTTGTTATCAGTAACGGTAAGGCTAATATCAAAACAGTTGGCTGTAGTAAATACCTCAGTTACCTGCGGTCCACAGCTGGTAGAGGTGTTGCCATTGCCAAAATCCCAAAGGCAATCAACGCTGCCTGCGGTAGTATTAGTAAAATCAACCGTAAGTGGCACACAACCTGCTAATGGCACACCTGTAAATGTTACTACAGGCAATGGGTTTACGGTAATTGTAGTTTGTGCCGTGGCGCTAGGCGTGGTGCAACCATCACTAACTGTAACGGTATAGTTAGTTTGTACCAGCGGGCTAACCGCAACTGTAGGTGAGTTGCCACCAGTGCCGGCGGGTGTCCAGGCATAGCTGTAAGGGCCTCCGTTGCCACCGCCTGCAATTGCGGTAATAGTACTATTGTCGCCCACACAAATAACGGCAGGTGATGTAACCAGATTTACGTTTAGTGCAGGGGTTACCGTAACGGTAACGTTTATTGGCTGCGATGCGCAGTTATTACCATCGGTAACTGTAACGGTATATACTGTAGTAACTACAGGGGTTACGGTAACTGTTTGGGTGTTACCAGTACCGGCAGGCAGCCAAGTGTAGGTATAACCTGCTCCAGAGCCACCACCGGGGGTTGCTGTTAAAGTTGTGTTTTGCCCAAGGCATATAGTAGTAGCAGGAACAATAGCCGTAACTGCCGGAGGGGAGCCTATAACAACGTTTAAGCTGCTGCTGCAGTTATTCGCATCAGTAATAGTTACTGTGTAGGGGCCAACACAAAGGCCGTTTGCTGTATTGGTCGCAGCCGCGCTGTTTAGTTGGCTGGCAACAACAGCACCACCTGCATCTGTCCATACATAATTGTAGTTAGCGGTACCACCGTTTATTGTTACAGTTGCAAAACCATCGCACAATGTGCTACAGGTTGCATTGGTGCCTGCTACAACGCCTTGTAAGTTGCCCGGTACGCCTTGAACGTTTACAGCAACAGTTGCAGTACAACCATTATTATCAGTAACAGTAATGTTATAATTACCCGCTGCAAGGTTATTGGCAGTATTGGCGCCAGGTTGGTTGTTTGCTGTTTGAATGATTAAGTTGCCAGCATCAGTCCACACAAAATCGTAAGGGCCAATCCCGCCTTGCGGCGTTACGGTTGCCGTGCCGTTAGATTGGTTGCAAGTTGCGCCGGTAGATGCAATAACTGTTTGCAATTGTGTAGGCTGGGTAATGGTAACAGTGCCTGTGGTAACACAGCCATTGCTTTGGTCGGTAACGGTAACCGTATAAGTACCTACTGCCAGGTTGCTAACCGTATTGGGGCCAACCTGGTTATTTGCTGTTTGGATAATAACATTTGATGCGTTTGTCCAAACATAATCAAAAGGGCCTGCACCTTGCCCGGTAGCCGTTGCTGTGCCGGTAGAGTTGCCAAAACATAAAACATCTACATCAGCCATAACAGGCGGTGTGCAGCAGGCTAATGTTGAGATAAACTGATAAACAGGGTCGTTGGTACAGGCAACGTTTGTCCAGTTGCCGGTTTCTCCATCGCCATAGGTGTCAACAGTAACACCTAAGTCGGCACCGTTTACTCCCGGTGGGCAGGTTTGGGTAGTTATAGTCCAGCAAAATGTCCAGTTAACAGTACCTTGGCAGTTATCGCCAAAGTTGTTGGTGGGGTCACCATCCGGAATAATTTCTTGTATTAAATCGCCATCAAAAAAGAAGCCATTAACGTTACCATCGGGTGTGTTTACGTTGGTAAACCAATCCCAAACGCCAGTACTGCCATCGCAGGTTGCAGCAGCCTGAAAGTTGCCAAGGGTAGCAAGGTTCCAACCGGCACCAAACGATGGAACAACACCATGAAGCCAGTTAGTGTTTTCTTGTTCCCATTGGGTAATAGTGTAGCAAAAGGTAACAGGAGTGCCGCCGGTGTAATTGCCATAGGCATTGGGAGGTGGGTTAACAGTTAGGCTGGATGACAAAAGGCAATCTACACAACTGTTTGTGTTTTGCAGGGTCATAGTAAAAGAGCCCTGGTCTAAAACATCGCCACCACTTATTTGAAGGTAATAGGTTTGGCCTACTACCATTTGATCGAATGTTACGGCAAGGGCGCCGCCCGCACCATAGGCACAGCCGCGACCTATTAGCCCGTTACAATTGCCTGTATATAAGCCTATATTGGGATTTTGTATGTTGCCGATTATAGTAATGTTTATGGCGTTACCATTGTTAACAAAAGAGTACCAGACATCGGTAGCCGGAGATGCCATAGGGGTAACACCTGATGGCTGGCAGTTGATAAGGGTAGTATAGGGTTGTTCGCTAATAGAGTTTACGTTGGTAAGGCCGTTAAAGGTAGATACAGCGCCGAGGCCCGATGGGCATGCTGCGGGTACACCCAATGTGCCTAGTGCCTGCGCACCAAAGCAATCATCGTTTGCAACCTGAGCAGTTACAGCGGTTGAAAGTAACAGGCAGGTGATAATAAGTAGCGGGAGCGTATACAGTTGTTTCATCTACTTTGTGTTTATTTTAGTCAGTACTTCAACCAAATGGCCATTTTGAGCCAGTTTGAATATTGAGCCTGAGTCGAAAGCGGGAGGCTGAGTGCGCACATGGTTCGTTTTTACTGTAAGTCCAAGGGCTGTAACCTCGTTGGCAGACATTAGCTCAACATTAAGGCCATTTTCAAAATGGATGGTGTTGCGTTGGGTAAAGTAGCGGTATCTGTCTAAATCAGATGCAGCCAAGGCCGCATCATATGGAGTTAAATCAGTCACAACCTGTGGGTTTAAGTATACCCATGTGCGTGAAATATCTGCTTGCTTAAACGAGTAAAACAGAGGCAAAGCTACAAGTAATAACGTCAAAAAACGCTTCATGATAAGGTTATTATAGATAACAAAAATAACATTTTAGTAATGCAAATCCTGCATCTTTTTTAAAATGATTATCAGATGAGTGGCTGGAGGGGATAAGGTAGGGGTTTGGGTGAACAAGTGGTAAAATGTCGGTAAACAAAAAATCCCCAACGAGAGTTGAGGATTTGTTTGTGGGGGCAAACGGGTTCGAACCGCTGACCCTCTGCTTGTAAGGCAGATGCTCTGAACCAGCTGAGCTATGCCCCCTTGTTATTAGGGCTGCAAATGTAGATAAAAAAATTAAACGTCCAAACAGTTAGTAAAAAAAATCTAAAAATATTTTTATTGCGTTTAACTTGCTCATTTAACATCTAGTACATAGATTTACCACTCAACAAAAAATAAAAATAATGAAAAAATTATTGCTGGTAGTATTGGCAGTAGCTGCAATTGGGGCTACATCTTGCAAAAAATGCAAAGATTGTACTGTAACCGTTAAACAAAACGGAACTGTGGTTGGAACATCAACCGCAGAATATTGCGATGATGATTTAAAAGAAGTTGATGGCACTACAGTTACCCAAACGGTACCCGACGGCCAGGGAGGGACGTTTACACAGCAGGTAATTTATACTTGTAACTAAATAGCCTCAGCTACAACAAAGGTGCTGCCCCCAATGTATATTACATCATTAGGGGCGGCATTTTTTTTTGCCGCATTGTATGCTTTTTTAACGGTAGGGTATGGCAGGCCGTTAAGCCCGGCTGCGGTTGCTGTTTCAAAAAGCAGCGCAGCGTCTAATGCCCGCGGAACATTTGCCCTGCAAAAATAATAAGTAGCATTTTTGGGTAGCAGGGGCAGCACCTTGGCCAAATCTTTATCGGCCACCACACCAAACACTATATGCAGTTGTTCTTTGTTTACCTGCTTAAGCTGGGCCATGGTTTGTTTTATCCCATCAAAGTTGTGCCCCGTATCGGCAATAGCAAGCGGCTTTTTGTTAATAATCTGCCAACGGCCCTGTAAGCCTGTTATACTTACTACATTGGCAAGGCCCTGCTTTACGGCTTTGTCAGGAATTGTGTAGCCCAGTTTACGAAGTTCATTAATAGCTGTAAGTACGGTGATGATATTTTTTAGCTGGTATTGGCCCGTTAGTTCAGATTGATATTCTTTTACCTTGCCTTTTTTATCCTGCACCTTAATACCCATCGTTGGCTTACCGGCAGAAAAATCGCTATGGCTTATAACGTTATATTGTTTATCAGCAAATAGTATATTGGCACCGCTTGCTTTAGCGGTGGCTGCAAATACTGCCTGTGTTTCGGTATTGGTTTCACCAATAACAACGGGTGTTGATGGTTTTATTATACCCGCCTTTTCAGCGGCTATTTCAGGCAAGGTGTTGCCCAGTAAATCGGTATGGTCAAAGCCAATATTGGTGATAACCGATAACTCAGGAGTTATAACGTTGGTGCTATCTAGCCTACCACCCAGGCCGGTTTCTATAACGGCAATGTCAACCTTTTTTTCTGCAAAGTATTTAAAGGCAAGCGCAACAGTCAACTCAAAGAAAGAAGCATCAATACCCTCAAATTTAGGTAGTTCTTCTTCAACAAATTTTACTACATATGCTTTAGAAATCATTTGCCCGTTTAGGCGTATACGCTCGCGGAAGTCTTTTACGTGGGGAGATGTATACAATCCTGTTTTATAACCTGCGCAATGTAATATGGCTGCCAGGTAGTGCGATGTAGAGCCTTTACCGTTGGTGCCAGCAATGTGTATGCTTTTAAACTTAGCCTCGGGGTTACCCACAATTTTAAGCAAGGCATGGGTGTTTTGCAAACCTGGCTTTAGTGCAGCTGCGCCAATGCGATGAAACACAGGCAGACGGCTATATAAATATTCTATCGTTTGCTTATAAGTCAAAACTAAAAATGCTTTTATTTGCCACAAAGGTAATCAACCTGCTGCTTTTTATGTTTGACTTTAACAAGCGAGACCGCACCGGCATTATTACATTGGCAATACTATTACTACTATTGCTTGCAGCCAACTTTGCTATGCCTTTATTAATAACCCCACAGGCTTATGATTATAGTAAATATGAAGGGCTGGTAACTAAAAAGGAAGCAACGGGATTTGCCGATACATTGCATACTAAAACAACACCAGGCAAAGCCGATACTCTTGCACCCCAAAGCGGCATTTATGTTAAGCCTGTTGTTGTGGTGGATATAAATAAGGCAGATTCATTAACCTTACTTGATGTGAATGGCATAGGTCCAACTTTTGCGGGGCGGATAGTTAAGTATAGAAATCTGCTGGGCGGCTTTGTTAAAAAGGAGCAACTGGCAGAGGTGTATGGCTTTAAGGATAAGTATGATGGGGTTAAAAACCAGGTTAGGGTTAGCCCGGGGCATAAAACTATTAACCTGAATACGGCTACATTTAAGGAGTTGAATAAGCATCCTTACGTAGATTACAATCTGACAAAGGCCATTTTTGCGCTGAAAAAAAAGTTAGGCACATTTAAAAGTGTTGATGATATTAAGCAAATAGATTTGGTAACTGACGAATTGTACAATAAACTTGCACCTTACCTAACTGTAGAATGATAGAACAACGACTTAAAGAAGCTATACGCGATGTGGCTGACTTTCCGAAACAGGGCATAGTATTTAAAGATATTACCCCTATACTAACTGATAATATGCTATGCGACGACATAGTTGATGAGACTGTTAAGCGGTTGGAAGGGATAAAAATAGACGCCATAGCGGGCATAGAAAGCCGAGGCTTTTTATTCGGTTTTTTGCTTGCACAAAAGCTGCGTGTGCCATTTATACCGGTGCGAAAAGCTGGAAAACTACCCTACGAGACAATATCCTATTCGTATAATTTAGAATATGGTACCGCAACTATTGAAGTGCATACAGATGCTCTGAAAGCAGGCGATAGCGTATTGATACATGACGACCTGCTGGCTACCGGAGGTACTGCTATTGCCGCTGCCGAACTGGTTAAACAACTGGGGGGTACCGTAGCTGCCTACAGCTTTATTGTAGAACTCGACTTTTTGAGCGGGCGCGATACATTGGCCCAATACACTAACAACGTGATATCTTTGGTTAGCTTCTGATTTTTTATTCTTTATTAAGGTGCTAAAATATGTTATTTGTCTGTTTAGAAATACAAATAAACCTATCTTGCATCCCTTTATAAATTCGGTCAAAATTTTAAAATGAAAAGAACATTTCTTACACTCACTCTATCTGTATTGCTAGCATCGGGTGTTAACGCGCAAAACGCAACGCAACGCAGCTGTGGAACAAAAGATGCAGTTAACAACCTGATACAAAACAACCCGCAGTTTGCTGCAAACCGCGCAAACATTGAAAATTTTACCAATAACTGGATAACAGAGCATGCTAACGATAAATCGGCTGCTACTATTACCATTCCGGTAGTTGTCCATGTGCTATATAACAACAATACTGAGAATATATCTGATGCTCAGGTTCAATCTCAAATAGCTGTATTGAATAAGGACTACCGCCGTTTAAACACTGATGCATCAAATACTCCTTCTGCCTTTCAAAGTGTAGCGGCAGATTGTGGTATTGAGTTTTGCCTTGCAACGGTAGACCCAAGCGGTAATACTACCAATGGCATTACCCGTACACAAACCAATAATACATCATTTAGCATCAATACCGATAATATCAAGTTTAGCAGCCAGGGTGGAAAAGATGCCTGGGACCGTAACAAGTACTTAAACCTTTGGGTTGGCGATATTGGCCAGGGCTTATTAGGTTATGCAATACCTCCGGGTGGCCCTGCCAGCACTGATGGTGTTGTAATAGGTTACCAGTATTTTGGCACTATAGGTACGGCATCAGCTCCGTTTAATAAAGGCCGCACCGCCACACACGAAATTGGCCACTGGCTTAACCTTGAACATATTTGGGGCGATGATGGCAGCAGCTGCAATGGTAGCGACCAGGTTGCTGATACCCCTAACCAGGCCGATGAAAACTATGGATGCCCTTCTTTCCCCTTAACAGATGGTTGCTCTACTACATCGCCAGGTGTAATGTTTATGAACTACATGGACTACACCGATGATGGATGTATGAATATGTTTACCAACGGACAAAAAACACGTATGCTGGCTGCCCTAAACGGCCCACG
>JAIXUZ010000231.1 GCA_027483285.1 Bacteroidota bacterium | reverse complement strand
CATTTTGCGGGCCTTATTGCCAGCAGCGAGGGTGTTGAATATACCCGCAGCCACACGCCTGCCAACTGCACTATTTGGGTAGGTGGCATAGATGATGAGCTTACTGCACAAGCCTACATTGTACCGGGCCTTGGCGATGCGGGCGATTTGGCTTTTGGACCTAAGCAAGATAGTTAGAACAAACCCAATACATATTCGTTAACCACTTGTGTTTAGTGTAATTTTAAGTAAAATAGTCACCATAAAGTTTATATCGCTGTTTTTATCGTCAGCATTTAAATTTTTGATATTCATACCTATAGCTATTCAGGTTTTTCAATTCAATTTTGTTGAGGCAATCTGTTTCTCTATGGCAGCAGGTATGTTTGGGGTAATGGTTACGCTATACTTAAGCAAGTACATTTTTCAGGGGTTTGATTGGGTTAAACATAAAATTACGGGCAAGCGCCATAAGCCTAAACGCAAGGTATTTACCCCTAATAAGCGCAGGCTGGTTAAGTTTAAAGCTACCTATGGGTTGATTGGCATTTCGCTTATTACTCCTACCTTACTATCGATACCGGTGGGTACACTTATTGCGGCCCGCCTTTACCGGCACGACCGCCGCCATGTGTATATGTATTTGGCGGGATCGTTAGCTATTTGGTCGGTTATATTTTCGGCCATATTTACTTCTTTTTAATATTGATTTTTTGGAAGGTATACGCCACATATTTTTTGACCTTGACCGCACCCTGTGGGACTTTGACGCTAATGTTGATATAACCCTACGCGAGATGTATACCCGCTATGGGCTGGATAAGCACATAAGCAGCCCCGAGGTGTTTATTGCTGAATATCAGTTTCAAAACCAGCGCTACTGGGATTTGTATATTGATGGCAAGATTACCAAAAAGCACCTGCGTACGGTACGCTACCGCAAAACGTTGGAGGTGTTTGGTATAAAGAATAAAACGATGGCGGAGCAAATGGGCACTGACTATATTATGCTAAGCCCACTGCAAAAAATGGTGTTCCCAGATACACATAAAACGCTTGATTACCTGAAGGAAAAGTACACATTGCACATTATTACCAATGGGTTTGAAGAGGTGCAGCATATCAAGGTAAAATCATCGGGCATAGACCATTATTTTGATAACCTGATAACATCGGAAAAGGCAGGCGCACTTAAGCCACACCGCAAAATATTTGACTATTCGATGAAGTTAGTTAAGGCACACCCGGAACAATGCCTTATGATTGGCGACGACCCTGAAAAAGACATACACGCCGCACTTAATATAGGCATGCAGGCCATCTATTTTAATCCAGCCGGGCTGACCATTGATGGAGTAAAATCTATTGCCACCCTGAATGAATTAATGGAGATTTTGTAGCTCTTTGATTTACTGAAAGACAAACCCTTTCTAGAGTTAGGCGTTCATCGTAGTTCCCGCCTCTTCCAAAGCACGCACAGCCCGCTGGGCAGCGTTTTCTGACGCTTCTTTTTTGGATATACCCATCCCGTCGGCTATTTGCCTGCCATCTAAGGTAACAATAGTACGGTGGTAACGTTTGGTTTTAGCTGATTCGTCTTCAGCTGGCACTTCTACAAAGGTAATCTCCAGTTTACGGCGTTCGCGATTGGCCCAGTTAAGCAACTTGCTTTTATGGCTTATGTCTGTATCCTCCAACACGTCAATATCAATCTGGCCGTCTATAAGGCGCTTCATAATAAAACGCTCGGTAGTTAAATAGCCTTTATCAAGAAAAAAAGCCCCTATAAAGGCTTCAAAAGTATTACCCAAGATGGCCCTGTTGTTTCGGATAACATCTTTGCCTGCAACAATAAAATCCTCAAAGCCCATTTTTAATGATAGGCTATTGAGGTTATTACGACTTACTATCTTCGACCGCATTTCGGTAAGAAAACCCTCATCGCGGTAGGGGAATTTTTTAAAGAGGTAGTTTGCCACCGATGCACTTAAAATAGCATCGCCAAGATACTCCAACCGCTCATTGCTGTTGCGTGCACCATAGCCAATATCCTGCGATACTGAACTGTGCCTGAATGCCTGCTTATACAAGCCCAGGTTTTTAGGCGCAACACCAGTAACGTGTAACACAAAAGTGAATAAACGTTGGTCTTCAGCACTAAGAATAAACTTCTTTAAGGAATTTACAGGCACAACTAATTGCTGTATTTTTTGAAAATAACCGAGGCATTATGCCCGCCAAAACCAAAAGTGTTGCTCAGGGCAACATCTACATTACGCTCCTGCGACTTGTTTAGCGTAAGGTTAAGTTTTGGATCAATCTCAGGGTCTATAGTTGCGTTGTTTATTGTCGGAGGCACAACTCCGTTTTTAACCGTCAAAATACAGGCAATGGCTTCTATTACACCCGCAGCACCAAGCAAGTGACCTGTCATAGATTTAGTAGAGCTTACATTCATTTCATAAGCATGCTCACCAAAAACCTTTTGTATAGCCTTAAGCTCGGTAGCATCACCCAATGGAGTTGATGTTCCATGAACGTTGATATAATCAACATCCTCAGGCTTCATATTAGCGTCGCTCAATGTTTCCTGCATTACCGCTATAGCTCCAAGACCCTCTGGGTGTGGTGCTGTAAGGTGGTATGCATCGGCAGACATGCCACCGCCAACCATTTCGGCGTAAATTTTAGCGCCGCGGGCTTTGGCGTGTTCGAACTCTTCAAGTATAATAGCCCCTGCACCTTCGCCTAATACAAAGCCATCGCGGTTTGCATCAAACGGGCGCGATGCGCCTTCAGGGTCATCGTTGCGGGTACTCATGGCATGCATGGCGTTAAAGCCACCCACGCCTGTTTCATTAATAGCAGCCTCAGAGCCACCGGTAACAAACATATCGGCCTTGCCTAAACGTATATAGTTAAAGGCATCTATTACCGAATTGGTAGATGATGCACAGGCAGATACAGCAGTGTAGTTAGGGCCGCGTAAGCCATAACGGATAGAAATTTGCCCTCCAGCAATATTTCCAATCATTTTAGGGATAAAGAAAGGGTTAAAACGCGGGGTGCCATCGCCTTTGGCATACTCGGCACTCTCTTTATAAAACGTTTCAACACCGCCAATGCCCGACCCCCAGATAACACCAAAACGGGCAAGATTTACCTGCTCCAGATTGATGCCTGAGTCTTTTATTGCCTCGTCGGCAGCGGCAATGGCAAAATGAGAATATAAGTCTTGCTTGCGGGCTTCTTTGCGGTCAAAATACAAACCGGGGTCAAAGTTTTTTACCTCGCACGCAAAACGTGTTTTAAATTTAGATGCATCAAAGCGGGTAATAGGGCCCGCGCCGCTTACACCCTTAAGCAGGTTGCTCCAGTATTCCGGAACAGAATTACCTAAAGGGGTTACCGCCCCAAGCCCTGTTACTACTACCCGTTTTAATTCCATAAAAGGAAAAATTGGTTATTGCTTAACGTTCTTCTCAATGTAAGCAATTGCTTCGCCTACAGTACCGATGTTTTCGGCCTGGTCATCAGGAATGGCAATGCCAAATTCTTTTTCGAATTCCATGATAAGTTCAACGGTGTCTAATGAATCGGCACCTAGGTCATTGGTAAAGCTTGCTTCAGTTGTAACTTCGGCAACATCAACACCTAACTTATCTACGATAATTGCTTTTACTTTTGCAGAGATATCTGACATTTTAAATTGGTTTTAAAAATTCGGATGCAAAGTAAAGAAATTTATGCGCTACATATCAAAATTATTTTTAAACTCGCTGATTATCAGCAAAAAAGCTATGACGCTAAGCCGTATTTTACTAACCTTACTATTGATATGCACCTACATAGGAGCGCTAACAGCCCAAAAACAGGCTAAAACCTATGCCCGCAAGCCGGTTGTAGAACGGTATAACAATATGGTGGTAACCGCCCACCCCGAAGCTACCAGAATTGGGGTGAAAGTGCTGGCTGATGGTGGCAATGCGGTTGATGCAGCGGTGGCTGTGCATTTTGCATTGGCAGTTTGCTACCCAACTGCGGGTAACATTGGTGGTGGCGGCTTTGCATTGTACCGCAAGAAAGACGGCACTTTTGATGTGCTCGACTACCGTGAGGTTGCCCCGGGCAAAGCCTCTAAAAATATGTTTTTAGACAGTGCAGGCAACGTTATTAAATACCTAAGCCTTAAAGGGGCTTTGGCCGCCGGTGTCCCCGGCTCGGTTGATGGGATGTGGGAACTGCATAAAAAATATGGCTCCACCAATTGGAATAAATTGATACAACCCGCCATAGATTTAGCCCGCAGAGGTTTTCCTATTACCGCTATGCAGGCAAGGGAGTTTGTTAACCATAATCAGAATTTCAATCTATACTCAGGCGACAATCATTATTTAACTTATGACAAAGGTGTAAGACACTACTATCCATTTTTTTCCAGCTGGTATGTTGGCGACACGCTGCGCATCCCCGACTTGGCCCATACCCTCGAAGCTATCCGCGACAAAGGCCGCGATGGGTTTTACACCGGCTGGGTAGCCGATAGTATTGTAGCCCAAATGAAACGCTCGGGGGGCATTATCACCCACCAAGACCTAGCCAACTACAAAACGGAGTGGCGTGTGCCTTTAAAAGGCACTTACAGGGGCTATACCGTTACAACCATGCCGCCACCATCTGCCGGGGGCATTGCTTTATTGCAGATACTTAAAATGCTCGAGCCGTTCGACCTTGCCGCCCGTGGTTTTAATAAAGCCATTACCGTTAACCTTATGGCCGAAGCAGAGAAGCTGGCGTATGCCGACCGTTCTAAATACATTGGTGACCCTCAGTATATTAATATCCCTACTGATACATTATTAGATGAAGCATACCTTCGTCAACGATTTTTTACATTGCAGTGCTGCCGTGCCAACCCTGCCGAAACTATTAAGCCCGGCACCTTCAGCTGGCCAGAGAGTGAAGAAACTACTCATTTTTCTATTACCGACCAATATGGTAATGCCATAGCTATTACCACCACTATAAATAGCCCTTACGGATCGCATTTGTTTGTAAATGGCTGCGGTTTTATATTGAATAATGAGATGGATGATTTTAGCACCAAACCGGGTGCGCTTAACAGCTACAAGCTACCCGGCAGCAAAGCCAATTCCATAGCACCCGGCAAGCGCATGGTAAGCTCTATGACACCTACTATGGTAGAGAAAGATGGCAAACTGTTTTTAGTTGTTGGCACCCCGGGAGGTTCTACCATTATAACATCGGTACTGCAAACCATAGTGAATGTTATAGACCATAAAATGGATATGCAAAGCGCCGTAGATGCGCCCAAATTCCACCACCAGTGGTTGCCCGATATTTTGTATTATGAAAAAGGCTCTTTTACCAAAAAGCAATTATATATGCTAAAAACACTTGGCTATAAAACACTAGAGCGCGAGCCTATAGGGCGTGTTGATGCTATTATGCTGAAAGACAATAAATTTATTGGTGGGGCTGATTACCGTGGCGATGATAATGCCGATGGGGTTAATGACGGCACTAAATTCGATGAATAACCATCAGCTATAAAAACAAAAAAGCCCGGACATTGCTATTAGACATAATTGATTATTAAAGGTATGGATAATTTGATACTGTATTTCCAATTGAGAATTATGTATCTGCTATTATAATTAATTAAAAAATATCATATTGAAAAAGCCGTGTAATTTCAATTTTAAAAGATTGTTTTCACTATTTTAATATTTGCTATTCATGCTTGTGTGCTTATAAGACCAGTCCAGGCAAAAATTGTCAAATTTCAGGTCAATTCTTACATCAGTTTAATGTTTATACATTAATATCCTTTAGGCAGAAATCAAAGACAATAAACCTCCCAGCCTTGACTGTATTGCTAAAGAACAGATTGGCAAGGCATACGCAACCCGAAGATAAAATTTATCTTAATAAGGAAAAGACCTTACATAGATTAAAAAAAAGTTAGATTAACCACCTAAAATCAGAAATTATTGATTACTTTAGTAAAATAATATTATGGGTGAACTAGTGGCTATTCCTGCAAAACAGCAAGTGCAAGTGCTTACAATTGAAAAGCTGGTAAAGCTTTTAAGTGACGAGCATTTAGCTGAGTTTAAAACGTATCTGGCCAAAGCAAATGCGCAATTACCTCTTAAGCTTATCAATTCAATTACTACTGATATAAATGTATTTCAGGGCAACGAAGAATTGTGCAAGCTTATTTATGGAAATGCTGATAAACAAACGCGCCAAAGTTTTAACCAGCTTGCATCGTATACCCTAAAATTAACATCGTATTTAGCACGTAACTACCCTACTTACATATCAATAAGCGTTTTTAAGCCCGAATTGATGGTGAGCCATGGCCGCATTACCGAAGCAGTAAAGCTGATGGAACTGCTGTTGGATATTGGCGAAAAGATTGAAGATTTTAAGGCTACGGCTCGTGCCCTTACCTTTTTATCGCAGTATAGCTACATGAGTAATGCGCATGGCGAGGGTTTAAAGTTACAAAAACGCCTTAACGAAATTTTAAGCTACGAGATAATTTTAAATGAATTAACGCTGTACTTTAAAAGTAATATTAATATTAATGTCCGTGAAAATGATTTAGGCTCTGATTTACAGAAACACCTTGATTATTTTGAAAAATACATTAACCATACTTGCTTTTCCATATCAGCCCACGCAAGGTATTTTACCTTTTATATAAATTATTATTACAATGCTCAGCTATTTTATACGCCTGAAAATCTGCAAAACCTTGCCGTTTTTGAGGATGATTTAAATAAATATGGCTATGTGGTTATGCCTTATTTTACTGATATGCAAAGTAAAATAACCCTGTTTAAATTAAACCACCCCGATATTGACCTAAATTCCAGGGATAGCAAAAAAGAAATTGATAAACTACTGCGCTTAAATGAGTATTTTCAATACTGGAAGTATTTTGGCAACCAGCCCGAGTTGTTTGCAATTAATATTAAAGCTACTTATTATTTAGCCAACTTTCACCAATTGCTAAACCTGCCAGGTGCCGAGCAAAACATACCCGAAGAAGTGCGCACCGACATTGAACTTTGGCGCAACAAAGCCGAAGAAATACATAACAATACAGAATGGAAGCGTAATAATATATTAGACCTTATACACCTTAGGCTTAACCTTAGTGCGCTTATGCTACTGGGTAACAACACGCAGCGTAGCGAGGCTATGGACCTAATTGAAGAAACCCTTATATCATATCAGCAAATATCATTCTCTGAGAGCATAGATAGTTATTTTACATGCCTGATGATAGGTTACTTCTCTAATAAAGAATATGAGAAATGCGTTAATACCTATAAGCGCTATATTAAGCTTACACAGGGGCGTAAAATAAACGAGGATAATGATATTTGTATACACGCTTACTACTACGGTGCCCAATGGATGCTTACCGGCCGGAAACAATATGTAGAAAAAATGAGCGGAATTTATAAGTCTACGCTTGTTTCTGATTTCTTTAAGCACCCCCGTTCTACCATTACCGCTATTGTAGATAGCTGCCAGATACCAGCAACATTGTAAAATTACACAATGCTGTATACCACGCGGGCTATTATTTTACACTACCAAAAGTATAACGATAAAAGCCTTGTTGTAAAAGCCTATACCCAAGCCGATGGGCTTAAAACCCTGTTTGTGCGCATGAACAGCAAAATAGGGCTTAGCTATTTCCAACCCCTCACACTCCTCAACATCGTATCGTACAAAAAGGAGAACAACAACATGCAAAACCTTAAAGAGGTTTCGCTGGCAGAACCATGGCATAGCATTAGTGGTAATATAATAAAGGGGTCGCTGGCGGTATTTATGGCCGAGGTGTTTATTAAAAGTGTAAAACACGAAGAGAAAGACGATGATCTTTTTTCCTTTTTAGAAACCACTACCCGCAACCTGGAGCATGCTAAAGATATCCCGGCGCTCTTCCCTCATGCTTTTTTAATAGGCCTATCGCGCTTTTTAGGCTTTTTGCCTACCGAGCCACCCGAGGGGGCTACCTTGTATTTTGATTTGATGGTAGGCGAGTTTACATCTACTGTACCTAACCACCCGCACTATACTGATAGTACAGAAACTGCCCTGTTGGCGCAGTGCATTAACTGGTATATGAGCGAGGGGGCCGTTCACTTTCATCCTGATAAAGCCAGGCGCGAGCTATTATTAGTGCGTTTACTGGAGTATTACAGGATACATATAGAGTCAATGGGAACAATCAAATCTCACCTAATATTAAAAGAGGTGTTGGCTTAAGTCTTAAGCTTATTTAAAGGAAAAGGCAACCTGTTAATCTTTAACTTAGGGTACTTTGCTACATAGCCGCCAAAGCTTAAGTAAAAGCGGGCCAGGTTGGCATTGTTAGAGCCTTCAAAGTCCAACAAAGTATTTGTGCCTGCATGCAGATTAATGTATGCGGCTATAAGAAAATGCATTGCACCGGCCTGTCTGGCCTCTGCATTGTTGCCTGAAAATAAAAAAACATGCCTACCTAATGTTGATATAAAAACAGCACTCGCTACAATAGTTCCTGAAGTTTCTGCAACCCCAAAAACAGTGGAAGCTTTATGATGCTTAGCCTTAGCTACCAGTTTTTCTAACAGGCTGTATTCTGTATCGCCCAAAGCTACATCTTTACCTTTATTTGCTTTAAAAAGTCTAATAACCTCGGTAGGACTTACCAGTTCTTTAAAAGTATAGCCCGCCCTTTCTGCCTTCTTTATATTGCGCTTGGTATTATCGGCAAAGGCAGCATACAAATTTTCGTATGCTGCATTAAGGTTTAAAAGGGTATTGTTGTTTGATATGCCTTCTAAGACATTGGCTTCATTTAGGTTAAAATCCACATACTTAAACTTAGCGGGGATAGCCTGTATAAAAGCTGCCACATCAATATTATCAGGGCCAAAAACACCTAATTGCTGCACAAATGGTGGGGTAAAAATATAGTTTACACCATATTTAGTGCGGCAAGGCAAAGCCATAACCGCTTCATAATCGCCCAGTACCAAGGCTTCCCAACCGGGGGCTACCACATCTAAATACCAACTTAGCCCATAAGGCAACGGGCATATTGAGGACGAAATGCAACCGTCCCATTTAAGTTTGTTAATTTCGCTGTGTTTTAGATGGGTAACCACGTTTCAAATATCGGGTAAATTGAGTAATAAGAGCACATCACTTTCTGCAATATTCAACAATGGCACTTCTGCGTTGCAGTTTGTGCAGTTATTCAGATTTGCATCGCTGCTACTTACCGGTATTGTACTTGCACAAATGGGCGTTAGCTCTCAACTTATCGGCATTTATGAAACGTTGATATTCCTTTCATCAGCCGTTAGCTTTTTCTGGCTAAACGGGTTTATGCAAAACATGCTGATACAGTATGCAAAAACTAACAACAAAAAAGCGCTTATGCAAAACACCTTTTGGTGGCTTATGGCGTTCCGCATACCTATAACACTGTTTTACCTTGGCTTTATACACCTGCTATACCCCGACCTTGCAGCAGGCCCATATAGAAATGCATTATTACTGTTTGGGATGGTCATATTTATATCGGGCACAGCAGTAATGATGGAGTATGTTTTGCTGTTGGAGCAACGTCTTACTTTTTTGGTGTGGTTTAGTATACTGCACTACACAGCACATATAGTAGCCGTTGCAGCAGCCTTTGCTTGGGGCAATGGCATTGACGATTGTGTTAACTGGCTTATAGCACTAAACCTATTGCGCTTTGTGCTGCTGGTTGGTGTGGTATTTGGAAAAAAAATATACAGGCCAAAAAAAGAAATACTGCTAAAATTGATGATAGGCGCATCGCCCTTAATTGTAGCCGCCCTTTTTAGTGGGTCGGTAGAATATATATCGGGTTTTTTTGTGTCGGGGTTTATGGGCGAAACCGATTTTGCCCTTTACCGTTATGGTGCCAAAGAGTTGCCGCTAACCCTATTATTGGCCAACGCGTTTAGCGCAGCCCTTATACCCCAAATTGCCGAAGCAGGCAAAGAATGGAGGCAAGGCTTGCAACCTATAAAACGCTCTACAGCAACACACATTGGCATACTATTCCCCTTTTGTGCTTTGCTAATGGTAGCCAGTCCATTTATATACCCTACAATTTTTAACCCTGAGTTTGCAGCATCGGCCTCGGTATTTAACATCTTTTTACTGTTGGTAATAAGTCGCTTTGTGTTTCCACAAAGCATATTACTTGGCTTGGGGTACCGTAGGGCTATTGTGCAAGGCTCTGTTCTTGAGCTATTTACAGCCATTGTTACAGGCCTGATACTGGGATATTTTTGGGGCATAAACGGCGTAGCCTTATCTGTAGTGCTTGCCTCGATTACAGAAAAAGCTTATTTAATTTATAGGGTTAGGGCTATAGAAAATGTTTCTCCATCGCAATACATTCCCATTAAAACCTGGGCCATTAGCACTGCCGTATTAACTGCAGTATTTGTTGCGATACACTTTTGGTTTTTTACATAAAAACATAGTTACCAAAAAATTCCGGCAACGGGTTACTGCCTGAAAAAAAGCCTATAGTTACAAATTATCGTATATGTATATAGGATCTATAGGTGTTTGGGGGTCCATATTAAAAACAGGCTTTAAAATACCATCACCCAGGCCATAAACCCAACCGTGTATATGAGGCCGGCTATCTTCTTGCCATGCTTTTTGAATAATAGACGTTTTAGCTAGGTTCATTACCTGCTCTTTAACATTTAGTTCAACCAGCCTATCTGTTTTGGCATCCATGTCTGTCAACGCATCAATTTCTTCGCGGTGGTTACGGTACACATCTTTAATATTACGCAACCATTTATTTATTATACCCAGGCTTTGGTTGCCCAAGGCTGCCCTAACACCACCGCAACCATAATGGCCACATACTATGATGTGTTTAACCTCTAAAACCTCAACTGCATATTGCAATACACTAAGCAGGTTAAGGTCTGTATGCACTACCATATTGGCAATATTACGGTGTACAAACATCTCGCCTGGTTCAGTATTGGTAACCTCATTAGCAGGCACACGGCTGTCAGAACATCCTATCCACAAAAAATCGGGCTTCTGAAGTTTCTCTAAACGGCTAAAAAAATCAGCATCGTCCATCAGCTTTTCCTTAGACCAAGCCTTATTTTCTAATAATATTCGCTCTATGCTTTTCATAAATCAGCTCCATTTGATTGTTTAAAATGGTCTATTCCGTTTTTCGGTTTTTTAAATTCAACCCTAATTTCTTTTAGGTGTGCATGCTCTAAGAAGTCGTGCACATCTTGTATAATGTCATTATCTATATAATGAGAGTTTGATGCATCAATAAGTACATGGCTGCCAGCAGGTATTTTTTCAAGCCAATTCCGCACAAATGATTTGTTGAGAAAAGACACCTCGCTTCGAAAGCGCATAAGGTAATTAGACCCATCATTAACAACTAGCACAGCCTGTTTGTAGTTACTACGTATTAAATAGAAAAGCGCTATAGCAATACCAACAAAAATACCCTTTAGCAAGTCGGTAACTATTATTGCACCAATGGTAACTATAAAAGGAACAAACTGGGGCCAACCGCGCAAATAAACCTCTTTAAAAACAGTGGGCTTTGCCAGTTTAAAGCCTACAAATATTAATACAGCAGCAAGCGCCGAATACGGTATCATATTTAGTATATCTGGTATAAACACCACGCATACCAATAGCAAAACACCGTGCAAAATAGCACTTAACTTAGTTTTGGCACCTGCTGTAATGTTGGCCGAACTGCGCACAATAACAGCTGTAACAGGCAAGCCACCCAACAGGCCAGATACGATGTTGCCAACCCCTTGTGCCACCAACTCGCGGTTTGGCGGCGATAGCCTCTTGTAAGGGTCCAACTTGTCGCTGGCCTCTAAGCTAAGTAACGATTCTAAACTGGCTACCAGCGCAATAGTACCTGCAGTTATCCAAACATTAAGGTTAGACAAAAAATTTATATCAGGCGTCCTGAAAAAGGTTTTGAATTCAGTAAACGAGCCAGCTACAGGTATGGCAACCATATGCTCTGGCCTTACTGCATAATCAGGTGCGAAGTTGATATAAATTTGCTGTATAACAATGCCTGTTACAACAACTATAAGAGAGCCTGGTAAAAGGCTTAAAATCTTATGATTTTTAAAAAACTTAGTGTCCCATAATACGAGAATTGCAATACCAATTAATCCTATAAAAAAAGTACTGGGCGTAATGTGGTTTATTGCATCCCACAGTTCAGTAAACGTATTTTTATGGTCGGGCTGAGAGAATTCCTCATCACCCATATAGTCAGCATCAGAACCCAAAAGGTGTGGAATTTGCTTTAGTATAAGCATAATACCAATTGCCGCCAACATTCCCTTAATAACAGATACTGGCACAAAATCACCTAAAAATCCAGCCTTAAGTTTACCAAGTAGTATTTGTATAACACCCGCAAGCACTACAGCCAAAAGAAAAGCCTCGTAAGCGGGCAAGTCGGCAATGGCCGATGCTACAATCAGAGTTAAACCAGCAGCAGGCCCACTTACGCTAAGTTGAGAGCCACTTATAGAGCCAACAACTATACCGCCTACTATACCGGCAATCAATCCTGCAAAAAGGTTTGGGGCGTTTGACCCAAGTGCGATACCCAAACACAAAGGCAAAGCAACCAAAAAAACCACCAAAGAGGAAGGTAAGTCATTAGACAGGCTGCCCCTTAATTTATCTCTAAAATCCATACTTTAAGGTTCCGATGTAAAACTAAGTATTTTATGATACAACTAAACCTTATTTGCAATAGGTATAAACAAGATTTATTCACACATTAAGAACAAGAACAATACTCGCAATAGAAAACGTAAAACCAAAATAACATTACAAAAGTCAGCACTTATTTGCCAAGCAGGTGCAGATATACACGCTACTTTATGCGTAGCATTTTATTTTAACACCGCCTATATAATTCCGTTTTTGTTTAGTTACTTTGTAGTAAAATATAGAGTTGTATGAGGCGTTTGTTAATCATATTGGGGCTTGCCATTACTGCTACGTTAGCTAATGCCCAAACATGTAAATCATTTATAGACCAAGTTTATACTGAAAAGACAGGGATAAAGGGCAAAGTAACTTTTGATGGTGGCACACTTAAGATGTGCAATTTTGAAGACACCGCACCCAACCTTAAAAAGGGTACAGAGATTGAATTGCTTAGCCCAAAAATGATTAAAGATAATACATCATGGAACCTATCTCATATAAAAGTAAAAGTTATAGACGATAAGGGTACCGGCGCTATGAATGGTAAAATTGGATATATGTATCCTGCCTCTACCAGTTTTTCAAGCTATGCTGATTATACAACAGAAAAAATTCTGGTTAAGAAAATAAAGGAGGACGAAGATATGCCTCCTATTATGGATATAGCATTGGACTCGCCTATTGCATCAGCCGACTTTTTAGACCAATTACCAACAGAACATACAGGTGTAAAAGGCATTGTAACCTTTGATGGTGGCACCCTTAAAACAGCTTCGTTTAATGATGTTTCCCCATCATTAGAAAAAGGTACCAGGCTTGAATTGATTAGTCCGCGTATGCTTAAAGACAACACATATATAGCATTGCACCATGTAAAAGTAAAAGTGCTAGAAGGCCCTTATAAAGGCGAAATTGGCTATATGTACCCCTCGTCTACCAGCTTTTCTAAATATACCGATTATGACAATACACGCATAAAAGTAGAAGATGCTTTGGATGTTGATGTTGAGGATGCACCTTTTGATATTCCGCCACCACCTTCTTACACTGGCAATTTTTTAGACCGTTTAAAAACAGAAAAAACAGGCGCTACAGGTATAGTAACTTTTGATGGCGGGACACTTAAAATAACATCATTTGATGATAGTAAAACACATTTGGTATACGGTGCTAAAATTGAATTATTGAGCCGTGATATGGTTAAAGAAGATGGAGGATGGAACTTATACCACATAAAAGTAAAAGTTACCGACGACCTTGCAGATGGCAGGCACAACGGCAAAGTAGGTTATATGTACCCGGCATCTACCAGCTTTGTATCCTTTGCCAATTACAGTGAAGAAAAGATGGAGGCCCCTAAAGGCTTCTCGCCCGATTTGGAAAAAGACAAAGATAATGGCAATAACTATGATGCTTTAAATGCACCGGACCCAACTCCCGCCGATGGCTCTTACGAGCTACCAAGTTTTACTAATGAAAAAACAGGCATTACAGGAACAATAAACAGCGGGTTGGGAGATGCCTATGCTTATGCCGATGGCTCTGACTGGTCTAAAGAAGTGTATTTAAAAACTGGCACAAAGTTTGAATTGCTGAGTAAGAAGGTATTTAAAGATGCCATTACCAAATACTTTTTTATTAAAATAAAGGTTACATCTGACCCCGGAAAAAATTTTACTGGAAAAATAATGTGGGTAAACCTTGACGAAACAAGCATTTCTGACAGGGCAAATAAAACCGATTTGACAATTAAATAAATAATTATACATTTGAACTCATAAACACTATAACGATGAAAAAATTATTTTTATTATTACTAATAATAACGGGGAGCATTGCAACGGCTCGTGCTCAAACAACATTCCTTAATAAGGTTAGCACAACTAACCCGGGCATTAAAGGCAAGGTTACTTTTTCTCCAACTGCAGGTTTTAAACAATACAGCTGGGACGATGATACGCGTGTAAACGAAGGCGCTACATTTGAGTTATTGACTCGCGAATTAGCTAAAGATGATATTGGCTTATTATGTGTTAAAATTAAAATTATTGACGATAACGGTTCAGGCAAATTTAATGGTAAAGTAGGCTTTATGTATGGCGCTTCTACCAGCCTGTCTGACGATATGGATTACACTACCGAGCGTATTAAAGGTGGTGGCAGCAGTTCATCAAGCGGCGGCAGCTATATGGACCGCGCCACTACTACTTACCCTAAAGTATATGGTAAAGTTACCTTCTCTCCAACAGCTGGTTTCAAATCTACAGGCCATGATGATGCTACACGTGTAAACGAAGGTGCTACTTTTGAATTACTAAGCCGCGAAATGATTAAAGACGATATTGGCCTTTACACTATCAAAATTAAAATTATTGATGATAACGGTTCAGGCAAATACAATGGCAAAAGCGGTTACATGTACCCTGCTTCAACCACTATTTCTGATTTTACAGACTATACTTCAGAGCGCATAGTAGGCGGACCAAAATCTATTAGCGAGATTAGCAGCGGCGGAGATGATGAAGACAGTGGCAATAGCTTTACCGATCAGGTAGCTTCAACTTACCCTGGTATTAAAGGCCGTATTACGTTCTCTCCAACTGCGGGTTTTAAACAATTCGGCTGGGATGATAACACCCGCGTAAACGAAGGCGCTACTTTCGAATTATTAAGCCGCAAAATGGCTAAAGATGATAGCGGTTTGCTTTGTGTTAAAATCAAAATTATTGATGATAACGGCAGCGGCAAATTCAACGGTAAAATTGGCTTTGTGTTTGGTGCTTCTACCAGCCTGTCAGACCGCATGGATTACACCACCAACAAAATTGAATAACTAGTCGAACAGGCCTAATTGGCCATCTAGTCTAGGTACTTTAAAAGCCGTCAGGTCTAACTCATAGACCTGGCGGTTTTTAGTTTTTATATGCCTGTTAACCGATGTGGTAAACATCTGCTTTATTGATTCTACAATCTTGCCCTCGCCACGCATGCGCACACCAAAGCGGCTATCATTCAATTGTCCCCCGTGCGCCTCTTTTATATGGTTTAAAACCTTATCGGCCCTATCGGGGTAGTTCTTATACACCCAATCAGTAAAAATAGGCCCTATAGCACCGTTTAACCTAACTATGGTATAGCCCGCCATGCTTGCACCATGGTCGGCAGCTGCTTTAATCAGTGCAGGTATCTCATCACTGTTTAAGCCCGGAATAATTGGCGCTGTCATTATGCCTGTTTGTATACCGGCTTTGCTTAACTCTTCTATCACCTGCAGCCTGCGTTTGGCCGTTGCTGTCCGGGGCTCCATTTGTTGGCGCAAATCTTCTTTTAATGATGTTATAGACACCATAACATGTACCAGCTTTAGCTTTGCCATCTCTTGCAATATATCCTTATCGCGCAGTATCAGGGCGTTCTTGGTTATCATACTGGCAGGGTGCTTAAACTTTAGCAGCACCTCCAACATTTGGCGGGTAAGCTTCATTTTCCGCTCTATAGGCTGGTAACAATCGGTATTGCCCGAAAACATAATAGGAAACACCATGTGGTTTTTTCTACGCAAATCGTGCTCCAGTAGCTTTGCTGCATCGGGCTTAACAATAATTTTCTGCTCAAAATCAAGGCCCGCGCTAAAACCCCAATACTCGTGCGTGTTGCGGGCATAGCAATATATACATCCATGTTCGCAACCCTGGTATGGGTTCATAGAATAGGCATGCCCAATATCAGGGCTATCAACCTTATTAAGAATTTTTTTGGGGTGTTCTTCAAAAATCTGGGTTTTGCGGTTCAGTTCCCAGGGTTCATCAATCCCCTCTATATGTTCCTGAACGTATACCTGCTTTAAAAACCTGTTTTGATAAACAAGTTGAGCGCCCCTACCCTGTATATATTCTTCGTTCTCTAAATAATCCATAGCATAACTATCTATGCGGCTGCAACATACAACCACGGCCTATCTCTTTTCCCAATAAGATTTTCGGTACTATAAATATACTGCTACAAACCTAATTTTTCAAGCCCGTTAGTAAATTCTATCGGCTTGTAATTGAGGTGATTTGCTGCCTTGCTTAAAACAAACCCTGTTACAGGTGGGCGTTTTGCCGGCTGGTTTAAACTGGCCGAAGCTATTGGTTCTATCAAGGTAGAATCCAGGCTATAATAATCGGCTATTTGCAAAGCCATATCGTACACGCTAATTAACGGTAACGGGCCGCTAATGTGCCAAATTTCGTTACCTTTTTCATATAGCAGCCATTCGGTAGCTTTAACAATGCCATAAGCCAAATCAGGAGCATACGTTGGGGTGCGGTACTGGTCGTTTACCACTTTTATTTTCTCTCCTTTTGCTAATGCCCCTTTAACCCAGGTAACAAAATTGCTGCGGTTTAACCCCACGGTATCGCCATACACTAAAACCGTGCGTACAATGCCCCAATTGGGCAGCATTTGGGTTATCTTTTCCCCTTCCAGCTTGCTCCAGCCATAGTAACTAACCGGGTTTGGAATATCATCCTCCTTATAAGGCCCCATAGCGCCATCAAAAACAAAGTCGGTTGAGATAAATAGCATCTTTGCACCTATTGCCTTACAGGCATCGGCAACATTTTGTGTGCCTTCAATATTAACATGGTTGCAAAGCTCTTTATCTGTTTCGCATGTATCGGGTGCACTAACTGCCGCCGAGTGAATAACTAAATTGGGTAATAAATCGTTAAATAGTTGAGCCACACTTTGCCTGTTTGTAATATCCAGTTGATGAAAGGCAACATCGGGCATCAAAATTTTATCTGGCGATAGTGAAGTAGCAATAACAGTATATTCAGGCAATTTATCAAAAGCCCTGATTAATTCGCGACCCACAAGGCCATTGCTACCAGTAATAAGAATGGTTGGCATTATCTGTATAAAGTCATATTTACCAACTGGTTATTTTTATTATAATTAGCAACATTACCAGAATTGCATATAACAGGATTATTTGATAAATAGTAATAAAACTCAGTACCATTTGAAGCATAATCGCCTTTTTGCGACATGTAAAATGTTGTATCGAAATTATAATAAAACCAATCACATTTAAACTCCTTATATATAATGTACTTATTTTTTATTAGCAGGTAAAACACATCCGATACTTTATTGATATTTATTGCGTTCCTTGTTCTATCAAGTTTTCCCTGCATTACAGCTTTCCCGTCTTCGTCTGATATGACTACATCTGTAAATTCTGATAGTTCTCCATTTTGCAGCACCCTTACGTTTACATTCTTTAATAATATATCATTTATTTTCAATTTCCATCTTCCACTAAAAGATTCTGTATTAACTAATGAATACTGCTTTACAGAAATTGATTTTAAATTTTGTAGTGTATTAAATTGGGTAGCAAGCGCCGAGTCTACAGTTACTTCAAACAAATGATTGTAATTTTCCTTTACTTCTATCGGATAGCTTGTTTTATCATCTATACTGCCTTCACCATCTATTTCTTTAACAATTATGCGGAGTTTATATTCTCCCTTTTTCTTATTAAACACCACCCTTTCTGATGCATTACTATTAATCTTCTCACCGTTTATAATTACCCAAAACTTGTAGCCTGTATTAGAAAAAACAGTAATGTTATCAGCTGCATCAACATTAATTATGGCAAAGCAACACAGCAATAACAGGAGTAAACTTTTCATTTATATTTAGATAATATAATTACAAATCCCAAACACGGGTACGGCCCGGGCGAATGTAATTTTTCATCCTTACCCAAAAGGCCAGTATCATATAAATAATAACCGGCGAGCCTATAGTTAGAAAAGAAGTGTAGATAAAAAACAAGCGAATAGGGGCAGGTTCCATATCAAGCTTATCGCCCAGATAGGTGCAAACGCCAAAGGCCTTTAATTCAAAATATCGTTTTATATTATCTACCATTTTTTAATATGTGCGTTCCAACACTGCAAAATAAGCATTTTTTTTCGTCGCAGTACATATTTTTTAATTCAATTCCACCCTGGGTGTTGTGCGCATTTTTCATTGGCACGTTTAACGCTTGCCAGCCTTTAACAATTGTGTTGCTCTCGGGGTTGGTTTTGGTAAGCAGTTTTAACGCCCTGTTCCTGTAATACTCGTCATTACGCTCTACCCCATAAGCAAATAGTGTAGGAACTAGTGAATTGATAAAAATATTTTCTACAGAAGCCGCCCCCATGTGCTTTTCTTTCTCGCCTGTTTGCTTATCAAACACATAGTGCGTATCCCAATAGGCTGATGCTTTTACATCAAACAGCCCACGCAACTCCTCCGTACGCTTAGTTTCAAGCACCTTGGCAAACAATCCGTTCGACTTGATAATTAAGGCTGCAAACTGGGCCAACCTAATAGTAGGGAAGTTATCTGGCCTCAGGCGCGAAAACTTCCATATATGCCCTGGCAATGTTGTTAGGTTGTATTTCGTTTTTAGGAATTTATACTCCGCTTTTAGCTTATTTGGGTACTCATCAACAAACTCAGCCTCTAACAAGCCCGCCACACCAAACAACATAGCTTCTATTTGTATATCACTTGCCTTTTGCCGGGCAAAGTAATTCTCGGGTATGCTCCGCGCTAGCAACCCAAAAGGCTCGCTATTAACTTTAAAACCAAAGTTAGCAGCAACAATTTGATAAAAGGTTTCCTGCCAACTGCCTTTGTTCAATACCAAAGTATCCAGCACCGCCTTCGATTTACGCTCTAAACGCTCCACCGCCATGCGCTCCAACCAGCTTTCTACAATAAATGGATCAACACGGTTAATGCTACTTTCGCAGGGTATCCAACCCTTATTATCCGTAAAGTTCTTATAGGTATTATAAAATTTCAGGTCAATACGACCTTTCAATTCTATTGTTGCTACAGGGTTGTTTTGTGCATCGGCCAAGGGTTTATCATTATCAAAAACCACATGCAGAATAATGT
>JAIXUZ010000215.1 GCA_027483285.1 Bacteroidota bacterium | reverse complement strand
GTGGCAAGGATTGTAAAAAAGGACCTTACTGGTTTTGGTGTTAATGAAACCCGCATAACAACTGTTGGTTATGGCGATGCCTATATTCTTAACGAATGCAGAGGAACTACAAAATGCACCGAAGAACAGCATAACAAAAACCGCAGGGTAGAACTTAAAATATTAAGTGTGGAATGAAGCATTTGTTTAGCCTTATTTGCCTGCTATTTGTAACACTTTGCTTTGGGCAAAGCGCTGCACATAAACCTTATTTTGAATATGGGGATACCACGTTCTATATAGGGCAGAAGATGGTAAAAAGAAATATCTTTTTTGATTTATCTAATGGGAATGTAATTGCTGACTATCGCACAATACTGGATTCCTTGGCTACATTTTTAGTTAATCACCCCACAATAAAAATTGAAATTGGAGTACATACTGATAGCCGCGGCAGTGCTAAATTCAATGCGCCAATAAGTTATCGGAGGTCAAAAAATCTAATGTATTATTTAGAAGACAGGGTTGCCCCAAGCAGATTATCTGCCATAGGGTATGGCGAAACCCAAATACTAAACCATTGCATTGACGGCGTAAAATGCACCGAAGAGGAACACCAGGTAAACCGCAGGGTGGAGTTTAAAATATTAAGTACTGAGTGATTTTTCTACCGCATGGCTATTGTTTGGCAGTGCCAGTATTGCCTGCATATACAAGCCCATATAATAAGCCCCTACACCGCTGGCTACATGCCATAAAAAGTGGGTACCCATAGGTAATACAGCCGTAACGTCTTTATCAATAGTGCGGAACACCAGCGCGGCAATCATCAACCCAATGGCTAAAAAAAGGTAAGTGCTTTTGTATAACCTGCTTTGTACTAAAAAAATAAGGCACGGAAGGAATATTGTTAAGCCAGCAATAAAGTAAGATATATTGATTATAGCCTGATTGGTAAGCTGTAAGTGCTCTTGCTGCCAGTAGGGCACTGCACGCAGGGCCATTAAGCCTAAAAGTACTATAGATGCTAATGTCCAGCTTTTTAGCACCTTTTGCCAAAACAAAAGAGCTATGGCTAATGACACAATGATAATAGGCATAAAGTCCATAAACACCAACCAGTACGATGCGCGCAACCCGTGGAACAACGTGCTGCCCAACCCGCCAACCAATAGCATAGTGGCACAGAAATAAATAAAACCTGCGCCTTTATCGCTGCGCTTAGTTTTAAAAAAGAAAAGAAAACCTGCGCCGGCTATAAATAGCGATGATAGCGAGTTCCAGGGCTCGTAAAAAGGCGGGTGGCCGGTTAGCGTTTCGGCATACACGGGGCCATTATCTAAAATCTGCAATAACATAGTGGTATGCCTTTTAACCAAAAACTGTGCTAATTGTTTGCATGGGAAATATTTTAATACAGACTTAATACGATTTTTGAAAACATTTTAGGACAAGACTGCCGTATAATTGTAAAATGAAATACCTGCGTTATTTACCCTTGGCAATTATTGTTTTTGGCTATAGTTTAGCTATGCGCCTAATTGCTTTTATATTTAAAGCTATGCATTGGCCTGATGCGCAAATGCTTGAAATGATTAGTGTTACAGGAATAATAGCGTCTTTTTTTGCCATTTTGGCCCTAAGTAATAAAACAGGGCTTGGTCCAGTTTTAGGCAAGCCATTTAATGTATTACCGCAACCATTTAAAATAATGCTAACCATGGGCGGGGTAATTGCTCTTTTAGGCGTGTTATTCAGGATACAGCATTGGGTGGGTAGCTCCCAAATGATAATTGTAGGCTTTGGCACATTAGCCGTTGTGCTAATAATAACCGCGCGCAAACTGGCTGAAAAAATCCGCAGTATAATTATGAAAAAGTAAAAAAGGGAATAGTCTTAAGCTGTTACCAATTGCAGTATGCTCTCAAAAATAGCACGTCCGTCGGTGTTGCTAAGCTCTTCGTCAGCGGCACGCTCGGGGTGGGGCATCATACCAAATACATTTTTGCCTGTATTGCATACACCTGCAATATTGTCTAACGCACCGTTAGGGTTGCTTTCGGGGGTAATATTACCATTCTCATCGCAGTAGCGGAAAAGCACCTGCCCGTTGTCGTTTAGGCGTTTCAACTCGTCATCACTGGTGTAAAAACGGCCTTCGCCATGGGCAATAGGTATTTTAAGGGCCTTATCAGGATTCAAACCACGGGTAACCAGGGTGTCCGTGCTTTGTGGTTTCATGTAAATGTTTTTGCAAATAAACTTGTGGCTGGCATTGTGCAATAAGGCACCGGGGGTAAGGCCCGCCTCGCATAAAATCTGGAAACCGTTGCAAACACCCATCAAGTAACCGCCACGGTTGGCGTGGTTTATCACCTCATTCATAATAGGCGAAAAACGGGCAATAGCGCCCGAACGCAAATAATCGCCATACGAAAACCCTCCGGGCAACACTATAAAATCGCAGCCTTTAAGGTCGTGGTCTTTATGCCATAAGCGCTCTACTTTTTGCCCCATAAGGGTTTCAAGCACATAAATCATGTCGTGGTCGCAATTAGAGCCGGGAAATGTTACAACGCCAAATTTCATACTGCAAAGATACAAAATTTAGCCCTTTTCAGCAGCCATAAACAGCAATATTATGCAGGCGTTGCTGTTTTAACTATACTTGCAAAACCAATTGCCACACAATCAACCCATGAAGATAAAGTCGTTGCCGGGAGTTAAGGTTAGTTTGATGGCAATTACTGTTATTCTGCTTTACATTTTCACCAATATACGTGCGGGCCAGGCTGGCGACTGGCGCAACACCATACACAACGACGCCAAAGGCTATTACGCATACCTACCCGGCGTTTTTATTTACCAGCAGCTCAATTTCAACTTTTTTGTATATGCCGATAGCGCACTACAACTAAACAAAAGCATTTGCGACTATAGATTTACTGTTGCCCCGGGCGAAAGGGTTAATAAATACTACGCCGGCACTGCTGTTGCCCAAATACCCTTTTTTATTGTTGCCCACCTGTATGCCCTTGCCGACCCTGAAACCCGCTCTGATGGTTACTCTTACCCCTATATGTACGGTATTGGCCTTGCTGCCATTTTTTACTGCATACTAGGCCTGTTTTACCTTGATAAAATACTGCTACACTACAACATAACCACCGCTAACCGTATCATAACCCTTTGGGCAACAGCATTTGGTACCAATGTGTTTGCCTATACTATTGCAGAGCCTGGCATGTCGCATATATACTCTTTTGCCTTTGTTGCCATATTTGCATACCACCTGCTGCAATGGTTTAATAACTATGGCACACGAAACCTGCTGTATGCTGCCGCCGCATTGGGCCTTATACTGCTTATTCGCCCTGTAAACATAATGGTAATATTCTTTATCCCCTTTTTGGCGGGTTCTGCAAATAACCTTACAACGGCAGCAAAGCAGTGGGCAGCAAACCCGCGCGCCATTGGTATTACCCTGTTAGTGCCATTGGCTATCATATCCATACAGTTGGTGCTGTACGGAATTTCAACCAACCATTTTTTTATATACTCTTATGGTAACGAGGGCTTCAACTTCCTCCATCCTAAGGTTTTTGCCATTCTCTTCAGCTACAAAAAAGGGCTGTTTATTTATACCCCTGTAGTGTTGGTTGCCTTGTTTGGTACGTTGGTTTTTGCAAAGCAAAGTTCATATAAGGCCTTAACCTTTTTCATGGCATTTTTTAGTATTACCTATGTCCTATCCTCGTGGTGGTGCTGGTGGTATGGTGGTAGTTTCTCGGGCCGGGCGTTTATAGAGTACTACCCTTTACTTATGATAGGCATGGCCACCTTATTAAACACTTTGAAAACAAAAGTGGCTACTACTGCTGTAATTATTGTTTTAATAACCTTCGTTGCCCAAAACCAGATACAAACCTGGCAATACAGGCATAGTATATTGCATTGGGACAATATGACGAAAGAGCAGTATTGGCGAACTTTTTTAAAGCTTAAATAATATTCACCTCGCGCTCCAGCACCACACCAAACTTTTCTTTTACTGATTGCAGCACCTTTTCAGACAAGGCAAACACCTCGTTACCCTTGGCATTGCCGTAGTTTACCAATACCAATGCCTGGTTTTTATGCACACCTGTATCGCCCTCGCGGTAGCCTTTCCAGCCACACTGTTCTATCAGCCAACCGGCGGCAAGCTTATGGCTCTCGCCCGATGGGTATGCCGGCATATCGGGATATTGGGCTTTCAGTTCGGCAACCTTTTCAGCACTTACCACAGGGTTTTTAAAAAAGCTACCTGCATTGCCTATTTGGGTCGGGTCGGGTAGTTTGCTTTGGCGTATGTGCACCACCGCATCGCTTACCTCTTTAATGCCTGCATCAGCCTTATCAATGCCCATAGCATTCAGCTCTGTTTCTATAGCCCCGTACGATGTATTTAGCAGCGGTTTTTTAGTCAGCTTAAAACTAACGTGGGTGATTATGTACTGCCCCTTAACATCGCGCTTAAAAATACTCTCGCGGTAGCCAAAGCGGCATTCTTCTTTTTCAAAAGTGCGGGTTTGTAACGTATCAATATGTAAAGCCTCTAAAGACTGGAACGTTTCTTTTATCTCCACCCCATAGGCCCCAATATTTTGCATAGGCGCGGCGCCCACACTGCCTGGTATAAGCGACAGGTTTTCAACCCCACCATAGCCATGCTCAATAGCATATAGCACAAATTGGTGCCATCCCTCGCCTGCCCCAACGCGCACAATTACATATTCGTCATTCTCCTCAACTACCGTAAAGCCCTTGATTTTTATGTGTAGCACCAAGCCATTAAAATCCTGCGTAAGCAGCATATTGCTACCTCCGCCCATTACCAGCAAAGGCAGGCCTTTTATGGTAGGATTACTTAAAACCTCCTTTACATCCTCCACACTCTCAGCCATAGCATAATATGCCGCTGTAGCCTCTATGCCAAAGGTGTTAAAAGGTTTTAACTGTATGTTTTGTTTCAATTCAATCATATTGAAATGCCTGCTATTGACCCAACTTCGTATCCCACAACGTTTGGTAAGGGTAACGCTCCATATGCATACGTTTAGCTTCAATATAAAGCACCTGTTTCAGGTCTTCAATATTGTCCTTTTCGGTAGCCGATATAAAAACTGTAGGGCTGTTAAACTTAGCCATATAGCTTTTGCGCAGCTCTTCTAAAGTATAGTTTTCGCGGATGATGGGTGTTACTAAATCGGTCTCGTCGCGTTCTACGTGCTTATAGGCATCAATCTTGTTAAACACCAAAATCATAGGCTTATCAAGGGCCTTAATATCTTTCAGGGTTTGATTTACAACGCCTATATGCTCTTCAAATGCAGGGTGAGATATATCTACCACATGCATCAAAATATCCGCCTCGCGCACCTCATCCAGGGTCGATTTAAACGATTCTACCAGGTTGGTGGGCAGCTTGCGGATAAACCCTACGGTGTCTGATAACAAGAAAGGCAGGTCTTGTATTACCACCTTGCGTACCGTAGTATCCAGCGTAGCAAACAGTTTATTCTCGGCAAACACCTCGCTTTTAGCCAGCAGGTTCATCAGGGTAGATTTACCAACGTTGGTATAACCCACCAAAGCCACACGCACAAGCTCGCCGCGGTTTTTGCGCTGCGTTTGCATTTGCTTATCTATCAGCTTCAGGCGGTCTTTTAGTAACGATATTTTGTCGCGGACAATACGGCGGTCGGTCTCAATCTCTTTCTCACCGGGGCCTTTCATACCAATACCACCACGTTGCTTTTCTAAGTGGGTCCATAGGCCCGACAGGCGTGGTAATAAATACTGGTACTGTGCCAGTTCTACCTGCGTTTTAGCGTGTGCTGTTTGCGCACGGGCGGCAAATATGTCAAGAATAAGCAAAGTCCTGTCCAGCACCTTGCACTTAAGCTCGCGCTCAATATTGCGTTGCTGCGATGGCGATAGCTCATCATCAAAAATAGCCAGGTCAACCTCGTGTTCCTTAATGTACTCTGCCACCTGCTGTATCTTACCCGAACCCATAAAGGTCTTCGAGTCGGGGCGGCTAAGCTTTTGCGTAAAGGTGGCCACAGGGCGTGCACCTGCCGTCTCGGCCAAAAAGGCCAGTTCATCTAAATATTCTACCAGCTGTTCGTCGGTCTGCATGCCGGTACTTAAACCAACAAGCACACAGGTTTCGTCTTTTTT
>JAIXUZ010000204.1 GCA_027483285.1 Bacteroidota bacterium | reverse complement strand
CAACCCGCTATTGATAGAGCCGGTAATGCGCGATACCGAAGGAGACAACCACGATATGCTGCTTGGCCAGGTTGCCAGCGCGTACGGTGTTTTGTTAAAACAAGGGGTAAAGTTTGATACACCAACAGCATCAGAAACTGAGACGGTATTGTTTAACGAGGAAGGCACTGAAAACGCCATACTTAAATATTCAGCCGTTTATAAAGACATACCCTATGTAATATCTGCACGGTGCACTAAAATAAATGGCCGTTGGTTTATTACCAGCAACATATTGCCCGCCAACCAAACTGTTAACTAAGCATGGGTAAAAGAATACTATCTATTGCCGCTTTTTTCCTTGTTGCTATATCAATACAAGCACAAACAGGCGGCACCCCTCAGGATATAGGCAAGGCTTTATTTGCGTCGTTAAGAGATAATAACGAGAAAGAAATTAGTAAGTACTACCCTACCCTTGCTGAGTTGAAGATAATTCGCGATGCCAAGAGTACCAAGGAAGACAGTACCATTTTGAAGTTTTTGGTACAAAGTACTATCGCCAAATTAAGTACCGATTGGACAGCCACTAAAAATAAATTAGAGGCTAATGGCGTTATATGGGGAAAAGCCAGTGTGCCGGCAGTTAGCCACGAGCCTTTTAATAAAGACAACCGTGAGCATACGGCAGTACAGGTAATGTTTACCGATGGGAATGGCAAAAAGCATACAGCATCAGTAAAATGTGTAAACGTAAATGGCTTGTGGTATGTGGCCGAAAGTATTAAACCCGAGGCGCAAGAAGTAAACTAACGTGGGAGAGAAAGCGACAAAAAAAACAACCAACAGGGTATCGGCGGTGCTGAGCATTGCGCTGGTAATATTTATGCTGGGCCTAACGGGCCTTATAGTTGTTTATGCATTGCAGTTAGATAAGCACCTGCGTGCCAACCTACCATTTACGGTATTTGTAAAGAATGAGGCCGATGCAGACCAGTTGAAGGGTTTGCAAAAAAGCCTGGAAGCTGCCCCTTATTCTGCTAAAGTAATATTTGTAGATAAGGCTGTAGCCTTGGAGCGTTACAAGAAAGATATTGGCGAAAACTTTATGGATTTGGCAGGCGAGAACTTCTTAGAACCATCGCTGGAGGTGAACCTGAAGCCGGATTATACATCAATGGCAGAAGTATCAAAAATAAAAGCTACGCTGCTGAAAGACCCTATTGTAAGTGATGTTACCTATAGCGAAACCGTTACCGGAGAGTTGAACGAAACGGCTAAAAATATAGGGTTTGCCATATTGGGGTTTGCCTTGTTGCTATTGATAGTTTGCGTATCGCTGATTAACTCGTCGATTCGGTTAGATATATACTCGCAACGCCTGTTGATCAAGAGTATGCTATTAGTGGGCGCAACCCAAAGCTTTATCCGCCGGCCGTTTATCAGCAGGGCCTTTTTTAACGGCATCATAGCCTGGACTATTGCGGGTGTATTATTAGCCCTAACGGTTATCGGCCTAATCTCCCAGGAATCAAACTTAGAATTTAACCTGTTGCTTGACTATAAGTTACTTGCCCCACTTGCGGGGGCATTGTTGTTGCTTGGTTTACTAATTTCGTATCTTAGCACGCTTATAGCATTGCAACTGTATTTAAAAACGCGTACAGACCAACTTTATTAACCAATGTCAGACGTTAAAAAAACTCCAACAACGGCTCCTAAAGCCAACAATAATGCAAACCAGGGCCAGTTTATTTTTGGCCGCGAAAACTACATTTTGCTTTTAGCAGCGTTGGCCCTAATTATTTTAGGCTATGTGCTAATGGCCGGTGGTGGCTCTGACGACCCTAACGTGTTTAGCGAAGAAATTTTCAGCGCACGCCGCATTACCATTGCCCCTATTGTAATACTATCGGGCTTTGCATTGGGTGTTTATGCTATTTTAAGGAAGCCTAAGGCTTAGTTTTTACCCCCTACTCCCGGCTACTGCGTGCCTGGATACTCCCCCTTCGCAGGGGGAGAGCTATCAAATAAACATTATGTCGCTTATAGAAGCTATTATCCTTGCTATTGTTGAGGGTTTAACAGAATACCTGCCTGTATCATCAACAGGGCACATGATTATAACCGGCAGCCTTATGGGCATTGCCGAAAGCCCGTTTACCAAGCTGTTTGAAATTTGTATACAACTGGGTGCTATATTGGCGGTAGTTGTACTGTATTGGAAACGCTTTTTTGATATTAGCCGTATCAACTTTTATATCAAGCTAATTATTGCTGTTATCCCTGCACTGGGCATTGGTTTTTTACTATCAGACAAAATAGATGAGCTGCTAGAAAGCCCTTTAACAGTGGCCATATCGCTACTAGTGGGTGGTATTATTTTGCTATTCATTGATAAGGTATTTAATAAGCCGGTTATTGATAAAGAGGAAGAAATAACATACCAAAAAGGTTTTATAATTGGTGTATGGCAGTGTATAGCTATGGTACCAGGCGTTAGCCGCAGTGCTGCTTCTATTATTGGAGGTATGCAACAAGGGCTTACCCGCAGTTTAGCTGCTGAATTTTCGTTCTTTTTAGCGGTGCCTACCATGTTTGCCGCCACAGCCTACAAGCTACTAAAAGCCTATAAAGAAACGCCTGAAATGCTTGCCGACAGCAACAACCTGATGATGCTGGCTGTGGGTAATATAGTGGCTTTTGTTGTGGCATTAGCCGCTATAAAATTCTTCATCGGTTACCTTTCTAAGTACGGGTTTAAGTTATTTGGCTGGTACCGCATTGTTGTTGGCCTTATTATTATAGGGCTGATTGTTGCCGGTGTTGATTTGAAGATATCGTAAAAAACTTTCTTCGCTAAAAATCCCTCCCCCGATCCCGACACATCGGGATCGGGTACTCCCTTTATTTAAAGGGAGAATCATACAACCCAATTTAAAGAAGAGAGTGGATTTACCTACCTTTCGTATTCAATTTTAACCCATGCGCCGTAAAATAAAAATCACTTTACTAACCCTCCTTTCTATCGTGTTACTATTCATGCTACTGGCAATTGGTGTGCCTTATATTAACTTTACGGCAACATCTGCGGATGATAATCCGAACAAGAAAAACATCATTGTGATTGCCCACCGTGGAGCTTCGGGTTTGGCGCCCGAAAACACCTTAGCATCGTTTGCAAAAGCAATGGAGTTTAACGTGGATTTTATAGAATTAGACGTACACGTATCTAAAGACGATAGCCTGATTGTGATGCACGATTATGATGTAGAGCGCACTACCAGCGGCGAAGGTGATATTGAGGACCTAACCTATTCCTACATTAAAACCCTGGATGCAGGCAGCGAATTTAAGCCTGAGTTTAAAGGGGAGAAAGTCCCTACGTTGGATGAAGTGCTAAAACTATCGGGAGGAAAAACCAAGGTGCTGATAGAACTGAAATGGCCTAAAAAGGGGGTTTACGCCGACTTAGTAAAGAAGGTAATTGCCTGCATTAGAAGCAACAAAGCCGAAAGCTGGGTGGTGATACAATCGTTTGAAGTGGCATATTTAGATGAAATGCATTCACTGGCTCCCGACTTAGAATGCCAACAATTAGTATTTGCTCCTACAAGCCTTTTGCCTATGCATGTTACACGTAAGGCAGTGGCGGGTAATTTTACTCCACTACCCTATGTAACATCGGTAAATCCGCACCATTTGTTTATTACTAAGGCATGGATTAAACGTATGCATAAAGAGCATAAAACGGTATACCCATTTACGCTGAATACCGAAGACAAGATGCGTAAGGCTATTAACCTGGGTGT
>JAIXUZ010000325.1 GCA_027483285.1 Bacteroidota bacterium | reverse complement strand
TTAATTTTTGGTAGTTTTTTGTTGATGGAAGTATCAGACTTAAAAGCAGTTAGCAAACTGTCGGCAAGCAGTTTTTCAAACCAATTAATAAGCTGTTGTTTACGGCGGTGTTCAAAAAGGCCTTTGGAAACGAGCATTTGTTTATGGTTTGTTACCATGTTCCAAACGGCATCAATACCATTATGTTCAATAGCAGAACATACCTCTACCTGTGGTGTCCACCCGGCATCGTCGGGCGGAAAAAGGTGCAGGGCACGGGCAAAATCGGCTCGTGCAATTCTGGCTTTTCCAAGGTTATCGCCATCGGCTTTGTTTATGGCAACCCCATCGGCCATTTCCATAATGCCGCGTTTAATGCCCTGTAGCTCATCGCCGGCACCGGCCAGCATAAGCAGTAAAAAAAAGTCGGCCATGCTTTTTACCTCTGTCTCGCTTTGGCCTACGCCAACGGTTTCAATAAGTATAATGTCATAGCCTGCGGCTTCGCAAAGTATTATACACTCGCGGGTGCGGGCGGCAACTCCACCAAGGTTTCCGCTAGATGGTGATGGACGTATAAAAGCATTGGCATTAGCCGACAGGGACTCCATGCGGGTTTTGTCGCCCAAAATACTACCACCGGTACGGGTGCTGCTGGGGTCTACCGCCAATACGGCTACTTTGTGGCCAAGGCCGGTAAGGTAAGTGCCCAGGCTTTCTATAAATGTGCTTTTGCCCACTCCGGGTACGCCGGTAATGCCTACGCGTATTGATTTGCCTGCCAGCGGCAGGCATAGCTTTAACACATCGGCTGCCAGTTTGCGGTGAGTGGGCAGGGTGCTTTCGCACAGGGTTATGGCTTTGCCTAGCAACATGCGGTTGCCCGCGGCAATGCCGGTTGCATATTCTGTAGCGCTATAGTTGCCCTGCTTTTTCAATGGCTTAAAAGTAGAAAGAAAATCATAACAATAACTCTAATCCCTGCTTTGCCGGGTACTACCCCAAAAAGAGAGATAAAATATGTAAAACAAAAACCCCTTCTGCGCAGTGCAGAAGGGGTTTATTTAAAAATTCTTTAATAGGGTAATGTAAGGTTACGCTTTTGGCGCACCGCCACGCATGCCTAACACACCGCCAATGGCAACACCAATACCCGAAATTAATATCAGGTAAATACCAATGCCAATTTTAACCATGTCGCCCAGTTCTTTAGCGTCGTTCATTTGTTTAAAGGCCCACAAGGTGCTTAGTAAACCTAGCAGAATAGCCACAATATTAGACCATTTTTTGCCCAGGAAAATAAACACAGCGCTTAGTACGCCTAAAATTACAATTAGCGCACCAGGGTTGCCTTTAGTGCCGCCCATAAAGCCGTTAGCGCTTTCAGACATGCCCATAAATTCAACTTTTACCCAGGGTAAAAAGGCACCTACAATCATTAAGACCGCGAATGCTAAACCAATCATTTTTTTGTTCATAGTAGCTGTTTTTTAATAGGTTAATACGGCGGTAAATGTAAAATTATTTTTTGCATTATATTTTACATTTTACTCTTAAATTAATAACCGCAATGATTTATTTAACAACTGCATCTTTTAGCCATATGTTGAAAATGAAGAACTTGGGCCTGTTTATTTGTAATAGAAATGCCGAAAAAGTTTTTAATTGCAATAATTGTATAAACACCTAATTGCCATTTTTTATAAATACATCAAACTATAAAGGTCTCGCCCTATATTTGCCATATAAACCATTTTTTGATATGAAAAGATATTTACTGTTACTGTCGTTGATACTAACCTTTGGTGCAATTGGGCAATCTACCCAGGGCCTGCCCCAGGTAGCCATTTCTGAAATTATGTTTAACCCACCTGAGCCAGGCACTGATACCCTTGAGTATGTTGAGATAACAAACTTTGGCGGTAGTGTTATTAACCTAAACGGCTGGCAATTTACCACTGGCGTGTTGTTTACTTTCCCCAACATTACCATAGCACCCGGGCAATACATTGTTGTTTGTACCGACTCTGTTGCGTTTTTAAATTTCTACGGCTTTGCTGCCTATGATTATGACCAAGCGCTTAATAACAGCGGCGGCGATACCCTTAGGCTTACCGACAGTTTTAACAACCTGATAGATTTTGTACCATACCGTAGCAACACCGCTCCATGGCCGCAAGGCCCGCCATCGCCAAACGGCGGCGGCCCTTCTATAGAGGTTTGCGACTTTGGTTTAGACAACTCGGTAGGCAGTAACTGGTCTATTTGCACCACCCCAACAGGTAACCAGCAAATAAACGGTTTGCAGGCATACGGTACTCCAGGACAAGGTTGTGCGGCAACATCGCCACCAATTGTAGCAAGTGTTACCCCAACAGGTCCAACAACGGTTACCATTTTGTTTAACGAACCTGTAAATACCACCGCCGAAAACGTAGCTAACTACACCGGCCTTGGCCAGGTAAACACTGCCACCCGCGATATTGCCCAAACCACCGTTACCCTTACCCTGGCGCAACCGCTGGCAAACGGCATACAGCAAACCCTGACTATTGACAATGTTGAAGACCTTGCAAATACCGCAATGGCGCAGGCACAATCATTTAGCTTTGTGTTTAACAATACTATTGCCGATTTGCAGATTACCGAGATTATGTACGACAACCCGGGATCGGACGATTACGAGTTTATAGAACTTTATAACCGAGGCAACACACCAGCTTATGTTGGTGGCTATAGGTTTAGCAACGGTGTAACTTTTACCTTTCCTGCCGATACTATTGCAGCAGGTGATTTTGTTTACCTGACCTTTAATGCAGGTACTGCTGATAATTTCTTCAACTTCGACTCGTATGAATATACCGGCGGCCTAGATAATGCGGGAGAAAAACTGCAAATTGTAAATACTGTTGGCGATGTTATAGACTCGCTAACCTATAGCAACGCCGCGCCGTGGCCTCTGGGTGCTGCTGGCGACGGTGCATCTATTACCCTATGCAACCCAACCAGCGATAATAGCAACCCTGCAAACTGGAGTACAGCCATTGAATATATTGGCAATATTGGTGTTAGTGGGGCTTATGCCAACATTGATTTGGTAAGCTG
>JAIXUZ010000239.1 GCA_027483285.1 Bacteroidota bacterium | reverse complement strand
GATATAGGTTCTGAGGTTAGAACAGTAGTGTCTGGCATAGCACTTTATTACACTCCGGAGCAGGCACTTGGAAAACAAGTCACAATTTTGATAAATTTGCAGCCGCGTAAGCTCAGGGGCATCATGTCTGAAGGGATGATACTAATGGCAGAAGCCGAAGGAGGTAAACTGCTGTTTGTATCGCCCGAGGGCGATGCACCTGCAGGCAGCATGGTAAGTTAAAAGTGAAAAACTAAAAGTGAAAAGTAAGTATAGTTTTCATTTTTAGTTTGAAAATATTGGCCCCGTAGTTCAATGGATAGAATAGAAGTTTCCTAAACTTTTGATATGAGTTCGATTCTCGTCGGGGCTACTAAAGGAGAATGCTCAGCTAAAAGCTGGGCATTTTTCGTTTTAGAACTCTCAAAAATCATTGCCCCTTGGGCAAAGTAGGAAACTATCGAGTTTTTATAATTGGTTCGATAAGTGTCATTTTTGACATTATAGTAAATATCGTCGTTGAAAAGCTGTTTTACTAATCGTTGCTTCTCAACAATATCACCAGACTGCCATATTTTATTGATATTCTGGCTTCGTTCGAAGCATTTTTGGAGGATAGTTTCAAGGTTCGATATCCTTGAACTGGTTCCCTGCCGTTTTTCTAAAAGGCTTTGGAGTTGCTGAACGTATTCCGCCCTGTATTTCTCATAGAAATCCTTATCAATATCCTCGTTTAAAAACCGTTGTTCTAATCGTAGAATGCTATTATTAAGTTTTTTAACCTGTGAGTCAAGGTCTTCTTTGTCGGACACCTTTTCTACAATACTTTTCTTTACAATAGCGATAAGCTGTTGCTTAATTAATGGTTGCAGGTTGGGGTTTATCTTGAATTCTTCTAAAAAGTCAAAGAATTTAGCGTTCATGTGCTTAGCACTTTTGTTGCTGCAACAGCTGATGGTACCGCATTTATAGTAATAAAGGCCTTTTTTTCTCACCACATAACCCGTCATTGGTTTTTCACACTTATCGCATTTTATCACTTGTTTTAGTGGGAGGCTACTATCCTTTGTACGGGTTTCATACTTAGTCCGAGCATTTTCCAACACTTCATTGGCTTTTAGAAACACCTCTTTGGAAACCAGGGCAGGCCAGTTTTGCCCCTCTACGATTTCTTGCCCCAACATTTTATTAGATAATAAGCCACAATAGAATACATTTCTGAAAAGCCTGCTTAAATGCTTGTCAGATACTTTTACCCCTAGTTCACGTAGCTTTTGACCTATAACGTTCGTGGGATAATGTTTGTCAGACTTCCATTTAAAAGCTTTTGCCAATAATTTGCCTTGTGCGTTAATAACGATAGTTGTTTGTCCGTTATTCTTAATTACATCATATCCAACAGGTGGCCTACCAAAAAACACCCCCTTTTGGTATTTCTGCTTCATCCCTCGAATAGTTTTCTCTTTGCGTTGCTGGTTGTCATAATACGAGAAAAGTAGCTGCATGTCCTGTTGAAAGGCTCCGGTAGCATTAGAAGTGTCTATAGGTGATGAGGCGGCTAATATTTGAACGCCCTGCTTACGTAAATTACCCGCTAAATAGATTGCATTCCCGCCCGTACGGGAAAAGCGGTCGTTATCTGACACAAGTATATATCGAATGGCCTTTTTAGAACTATTGATGAACTTCATCATTCGCTGAAATTCTTTTCGTTCTTCAGTTTTAGCTGATTCATACGTACCACCAAACCGTTCAACAACAGGAATGTTGTACCGTTCTGCTAAAGCTGTACACATCTTTTGCTGTGATTCTAAAGAACCGTTCTTGTCAAACTGGTCTTTAGACGATACACGAGTGTAAATAACACCGTATAGTAATCCGGTATCCAATTTTTCCGTTGGTGTATGGCTAGTAAACCGTTTGAACTTGTCTAATCCGGTTGTTATATCGGTAGAATACTTGTTATTCTTCATTTTCAATGTTGGCGTCTTCGTTTCCATATAATACCGTGTCCGCAATCAGCAAGCAAAACTCTTTAATGGCATTTACCATTTGCGTTGCTTCTTCATCGCTCAGATTTTTGAGTTCTTTTATGTTCTTAATGTCTTTAATTGTTACTTCATTGGCATTTTCATTACGTTGCATTTTAGGTTGGCTGATGTGCCTAATTACTGAGGCTATCAGTTAATCAGCCGGGTATTTGTAATGCTCCCAGGCTATGGGTAGCTTGTGTTAAAATTGCTTTTTGCTTGTTCTTTCAAAGTAGACGGTCTTGTTATTTTTCCATTTAAAGGATACACTTTCATATTGTTGTAAAAAGAACGTACGGGTTAAAGCCAGCATATCTTCCCGGGAGATATCCCCATCCTTTTTAAACTCATAGGCTTTTATTTTGCCGCTTTTCTGATCAAGCTTCACCGTTAACTCCTTAAGCCCCCCTTTCCTAATCATCTCTAACACTTCAAATTCGTCTGCATTAACAAACCCAAGTTTTGGGATATAAGAGAAAACCTTGTCTTTTAGAAAAAAACTATGCACATACCGCAATAAAGGGATGGTTATATGGGGATAGGTAGCAAAGTTTTTAGTGTAGTAATTGGTGTCTGCATTACTATCATCTATTGAGCTTACTTCTGCCATGTCTTTTAGGGCTAAAAACAAGCCATCGTGCCTAACCAATAACGACAGCTCTTTTTCTTCAAACAAACAATAGCTAATGTAAAAGTCAATAAGGTAGTTTTTATACGATGATTCATTAACAGCACTTTCTAAATCGAATTGCGAATACCGAGCATTAAACTCTTCTACTTTACTATTTAGCTTTTGTAGTTTTTTAGTTGAGTTGGCAAGTTGTTTTTTAACCTCATCATCTTTTGAAAGGGCAATGAGTTCACTAACGCTTAATTCTTGCCAACATTCATCACGCAGGTGCTTTATCGTCTTATAGCTAATACCCATTAAGCGCAAATCTTTAACTATCTGTAACCAGACCCATTCAAAGTAGGTAAGCATGATATCGGCATAGCCTTCCCCCTCCTTTTTTACTAAGCTGGGTGGAACAATATCTACAGCCCTCCAGTCGTAAAAGTTTTTGTTTGTTATTTCACATTCTTTTAACGTAAAATGCTTTTCAACCTTTAAAGAAGTTAAAAAAGCTAATACATCTTCAGCAGAAGCGTTTTCTATGTCGGGCATTTTGATACTTACCATAAAACAAATATAAGTATTTTTCAATAAATAACAATAATGTACATAGCTTTTTACATAGTTGTATATTAATGCAACTATCTACTTTTTATTTACTATGAAAACCTTAATTAAGTATTAATCTTTAAACCCAACTATCAAACATGCAACGAGCAGTGCACTAACTACTAAAACATAAAAAAGGTGCTTTACTTCATTAATACACGATAAACCATAATGACTAATAAACATATCGTTTGATAAAGAGCACATGTAAAGAAACAAACTATGTTTCGTTAGTATAGTACGATAAAAATTAAAGAAAAAGATATGCACCCAAATAAGATGTTTTAAAACTACTTGTTGTTAACGTTAAACTTGTAACATCTATAAGAGGTAGTATAAAAAACATTAGCACGAGCACAACAAAAGAAATTAGTAATGCATGCAGAAGAAATGCACTTGTATGCACTTGCAAACATGCATAGTTAATCACAACATTAAAGTAGTTTATTATTAACAGGTAAAGAAAGGTAGTACGTGCCAATACAGCAGCTATGAAAAATGTATTGAAGCTATATAAAGCACCTATTACTCAATACATAGTTTTGATTACGAATTTCTAACGTTAATTATTAGTTCTGTTATCTAAACCAAATCATAATGCAACAAAAGAACTAAAAAAGCTGGGCTTACTTAAAATAAACAAACCACGTAAAACGCAGCGTTTACGTAAATTCCCGGGAATTCTCGAGAAGCATAATCATAGGTTACGTTAATACAACCTCTATAAAACTAATAACCAATAGGTTAATATAAACATTAACCCACGCCAGGCGAAAACCCTTTATTACGTTTGTATAAAAGCTAAGCTTTTATTTAGATAGGTAAAGAAATGTGCTGTATCTCAAAAGATATTTTTCTCTTTAATAAATTACAAGTACCAGCATCGGGCAGTATATAACCTCAAACCAAAGTGTACTAAAATAGTAGTATAGAGATTAGATATTTAAGAAATGGCCTTAAGCATACTTAAGCTTTTGAAATGACTAACAATCATTTCAAACTATGCTATAAAATCGATTGAATCCCGCTGGGATTAATACCACAACAAGAGCGCCCTCAATATCAATAACTCATGATACCCCTTTCACTTTTGTGAAACGCAGGTGAAAAACCTGCTATTAAATCCCGTTTGGCTCCAATTAAGCTGAAAAAGTTTCATAAGCAAATTTACATGCTTTTTTTAGAATATAGTGTAATCAAATCGATTTTTCGCCCTTCGGTTTACACTTTAGTGTAAAAAATTAATCCGTTTTAAAATTTGATTACACTTCTAAGTAAAATTATTGTAAATAATGTGAAATTTATTTGGCACTTAGATTTTTCGTTTTCATATTAGTGCCTCCAACTAACTGATCATGAGAAAATTAATCTCCCTATTTGCTGGGCTAATGTTGTCCTTTTTTGCCCAAGCTCAAACAAACGCAATACATCATATGGATGTATTTATTCAAACCCACTTCACCCAAATTAATCAAGGCGACACTGCAATAACAACTGAAGTTCAAAAAGAGCCTCAAATGTTTATTGAATTGAGTGATACAAACGATATTACTTCATTTACAGTAAAGTTAGGTAGCACCTCTGGGGGGAATGATATTATAGATAAGACCTTTACATTTAATGAAGAGGGAGAGTTTCAAGATGGAACATCCTATTCTCGCGATGGTATATATGTTCGCCTTTATTTGGGGAAATACGCAACATTGCCTAATTATTACGCCCAGGTAAGGGCAACGGTTGGCGGTAGCCAACAATCGGCTGTTACATTCAGTGGACAGTAACCAAACCTATTTTTTTTCAACTTATTGACCATTCCAACTAACTATACAATGAAAAAAATTGCCGTTTTATTCACTTTGCTAATTTCTGTAATTAGCTTACAAGCCCAAACAAGCCGCACCTGGACAGGCTCAACATCAACAGATTGGAACACGGCTGCTAACTGGAGCCCATCAGGAGTTCCATCAAGTAGTGACCATGTAGTGCTTAATAATGGCAGTTTAACTAATATGCCATTGCTGGATGCTAACCGAAGCATAACTAATATAACAGTTAGTACTGGCACAATAAACTTAAATGGCTACACCCTAACAGTAACGGGTACTACTTCGCTAACAGGAGGAGCTGTTAATAATGGTACGGCCTCATTTATTAATGCAACAACTGCAATAGCTGGAACCACGTTTGGGGCAGCAGTAAACATATCATCAGGTGCAGTTACAGTAACTAACTCAATATTTAATAGCCCCGTTTCAATTGTTAAATCAGGAACTTCTACGGATTCTTGGGCCGGCGGTAATACCTTTAATTCAACATTAGATATAAGTCTAAGTAACGGGAGTGTCGATTTAGTGAACTACTTAACTGGGAATACATACAATGATAATATCACAGTAAGCAATACGGGCAGCGGCAGAATCCGTTTTAATACTTATACTAATACCAGCACACTTGCGTCTGGCAAAACAATAGCTATAGGTTCAGGCGGGTATAATTCTGGCACATTAACAATAAATGGTATTGCAATAAGTGGTAGTGTAGCACAAAGTTTTACGCTAACAGGAACTTCTACCTTGAATTTAGCAAACATAACATTTGGGGGTACAGTTAGTATTTCTTCACCAAATTTTAACCTAGGATATTCTACTTTTAATGGGGCTGTTTCGGTTACAAAAAACGGATCAGGCACTGCCAGTTGGGAGGGTGGAAATACATTTAACTCAACGCTTGATGTAAATGTAAGTGGCGGTAATTTAAACCTGAACAGCTGGACGAATACTAATACTTTTAACGATAACGTAACCATTAGCAATACCAGTTCTGGTAGTGTAAAGCTTTCAAGCTACAGCAATACTAATTACTTGGCTTCGGGTAAAACTATTACCGTGGGGTCAGGAGGGTTCGCTTCAGGTAATTTATATATAAACAACGTTTCACAAAGTGGTACCACAGCACAAAATTTTACGGTAACGGGTTCTGCTGGCTTATTTATAGAAACATCAACATGGGGAGGAAATATTACTGCTACAGGTCCTTCCGTAAACTTAAATGGTGGAACATATAACGGAACTGTTATAGTTAATAAAAATGGTTCTGCCACTGCGGGCTGGGGCGGATGTACATTTAATTCAACATTAGATGTCAATGTCAGTGCTGGCAGCTTAAATTTGACGAGCTGGGTGTATGGAAATAACTACAATAATAATGTAACTGTAAGCAATACAGGTTCTGGCACTATAAACTTCAATTCATACAGCGCTAATAGTTACTTAGCATCAGGAAAAACAATATCAGTAGGCTCGGGTGGGTTCGCTACGGGAACATTGACGATAAGCGGAATAACACAAAGTGGCACAACTGCCCAAAATTTTACCGTTACAGGTACAGCTGCATTAAATATTAATAGCTCTACATGGGGAGGAGGTATAACAGCCACAGGGCCATCTGTGACTATTGGGGGAGGTTCTACGTTTAACGGAGCGGTTACAGTCAATAAAAATGGGTCTACTGCTAATGGATGGGCAGGCGCGGGGGCTAATACATTCAATTCAGCCCTGGATATTAATGTAAGCAGCGGCAACTTAGATTTAGCAGGTTGGACCTTTAGCAATAATTATAACGGTAATGTAACCATTAGCAACACAGGTAGCGGTACAATAAGGTTTAATGGATATACCAATACTAGTACATTAGCCGCAGGCAAGACAATATCTATTGGCACAGGTGGTTTTGCAAGTGGCAATTTGTATATAAACGGAATAACCCAAAGTGGAAGCACAGCCCAAAACATAACCTTAACAGGTACTAGCGCAAGCTTATACCTAACCAATTCTACATTTAATGGTGTAATAACAGCCTCTGCGCCCAATGTAATATCAGGCGGCAGTACATTTAATAGTGATTTTACGGTAACCAAAAGCAGTTCTTCTACCAATAGTTGGACAGCCAATACCTATAATGGCAATGTAAGTATTACTAATACTGGATCTGGCTATATCAATATGTCGAATGTTGTTAGTGGTGGTGATATTTACAATGGTAATGCAACATTCACTAAATCGGGTACAGGCGATGTAATTATAGCAGGTAGTGGTTCTACAGTAACCTTTAAGGGTAATGTAACGCTAAATAATATATCATCTACCCAGTTTTCGGGTAGCCAGGGGGCCTTGTTTACCGGCACGGCTGCCCAAACCCTAAACCAAAGTAGTAGCACATTAAACTTTGGCAGGGTTACTATTAATAAGGCAAGCAACAACCTTACACTGAATGCCCCGCTTACTGTTAGCACGGCACTTACGCTTACCAGCGGTAAAATAGTAACCACCGGCACTAACCTGCTAAACCTGGTCGACAATGCCACCGTAAGCAGCGCCAGCAACAGCAGCTATGTACAGGGGCCAATGAGCAAAACGGGTAACGATGCCTTCACCTTCCCTACGGGTAAGGCAGGCTACTACCGTCCTATTGGTATTACCTCACCAAGCAGCACGGCTACGGTATTTACAGCGGAATACGTTGATGCCACCCAAACCCTTGGAACATCTGCCGACACCAGCATTGCCAACCTTAGCGACTGCGAGCATTGGACACTTACCCGCAGCGGGAGCACCAGCAATGTAAACGTTACTCTGGCATGGAACAGCGCCAGCTGCAACGGGGCCGTAGCCACTAATATGCGCGTAGCAGGCTGGAACGGCAGCACTTGGACAAACTACGGCAACGGCACCCGCACGGGCAATGCCACTGCCGGAACGGTTACCAGCAATACCAACCCTACGGCCTATAACGCCTTTGCGCTAACTAATAAAAATTGCACGGGCGTAGCTACCATTACCCCAAGCGGGGCGACCTCTTTTTGCAGCGGGGGTAGCGTAACGCTTACCGCCCCAGCGGGAGCAAAAAAATACACCTGGCTACCAAGTAGCATTAGCCAAAGTATTAATGCAAGTGCAAGCAATAGTTACATAGTAAAGGTAGCTGATACCTTAGGCTGTGTGGGTAAAGATACGGTTGATGTTACGGTATGGGCTAACCCAACAGTAAGTGCCGATAGCGATACATTTATTGTTGCCGGAGACACCATACAGCTAAACGCTAGCGCAGGCAGTGGAACAAGCCCTTACTCTTATTTATGGACACCAAGCACAGGCTTAAGCAGCACAATTGTTAATAATCCTTTTGCAAACCCTTCTGAAAACACTATTTATTCTGTCACAGTTACTGATGGTCATGGATGTATTAAACGCGATACAATAAATCTTAAAGTGTACGATTTTACACTTAGTGCTAATACCGACACGCTGGAGTGGATGGACTCTTTATTAGTTAGCCTAAGCCATGTTGGTTTTACGGCCGGCCAACAATATACTATACGCTTTGGAGATGATTGCCATACCGATTTGGGATATGATAATACAACCTGCGATGATACTTTTACAATTGCCAACATACCGCAATTAAAACGTTATGCTGAAACTGGTAACTTTAGTATAAAAGTTTCTACAAAATTGGGGGACCGTACCCTAGCAAAGTATATAAACGTTGTTTCATTGCCATATGATGTAGCTTATGAAGATAATCCTTGCAACAGAATAATTAATACTTGTATGGATGTTAATACAAATGCAGATTTAACTGGGAGTAACAGAAGTTTAATCTCTAATGCATCTCCTTGGTATGCTCCCGGAGAACCACTGCCTAATTGGGATGTTGGAAGCCATAGCAATCCAAACCCACCTTACCCTTGTTCACCATATTCGGGTTGGACTCCACCTCCTGCAAATTCTGTCAATTCATTTTTTGACTATATTAATACTCCTGATTATTTTAATGATCAATCAACACCTCCATTTGATATATTAAATCCAACATCTCCATCAAATCAGACAGGACCAGGACAACAAGCTGCTTACGGAGGAGATGATGGGTGCAGGCATAGCTATATTGGTATTGCCACTTATGTGCAATCTAATGTATTTCACAGAGAATGTATTGCACAAGATTTTTTTGTCGGAACTGGAAATGAATTAACTCCTGGGGTTGAGTATAAGTTATCTTTTCAGGGTAATTTGGCTGATAACTCATTTTGGCAAACAGGCTTAGCTGCAAGAATAATTCAAAGTACGACAAATGCAATTAATAATATTTCACTAACCGCAACAGGCAATATAAGCAACAGAGATACTTGGACCAAATTTGAAGGCTTTTTTAAACCTACTGTTACCAGTAGGTACGAATTACAAATTGGAGGTACAGAGCAATTTAATTGTACTCCGCCAACAGCATCTCCACTTAACAACCAACCAACATGCTGTAACGGAGGTACTTGGCCTACCGGGGCTAATTCCGCCTATTATTATATCGCTGACGTAAAAATGGAACCCGCCGGAGATTTAAGTGTGAATGGTAATACTGCTACTAACCAAATTTATACTTTGTGCTATGGAGAATCTTTAACCTTAACGGGTGCGATATCTACTACAACAAATCCTAACAGCGGTCTGCTATGGGAAAATTTGCATGTTACAAACCCAACTGACCCAACTTTTTCAGGGCAGGAAAGCAATACCTCTATTACTATCACACCTCCTTGGATTTCTGGCCTCTATACAGCATACAAATACACCTTGAGCACCACAATAGCTGGCTGTACAAAAATTATAAATATAGAGGTTGATGTATTTTCAACAACTGTTAATGATTTTGCAATTGTTGGGCCTACAACAAATTGTAATTTGTCGTCAACATATAGTATTTCTCCAACTACCACTGACGCAACCTATCATTGGGAAGTGCCTGCCGGAGTTACTGTAACACCTGAATATGGCACATCAGTAACAATAAATTGGGGAGAAGTTGCAGGTGGGACAATTACAGTAACAGGTAATAATGGCTGTAAAAAAATAGTAACATTAAATGTAGGGCCATGTTGCACACCAGATTTTCAGATCATCGATGCTAATGCGTCAGATTTAGCCGGATTATTCCCCGGCTTTGTAAGCTCTGGTTCCGGCATAGTTACTATTACAGGCAATTATGTTAACCAAGCGGCGCCCGGTTTTGAGATTGGTATTTTAGGAACTTTAACAATAGATGCAGGTGTAAATCAACTCATAATGCAAGATGTAAATATTGTTTTAGGTCCCAATGCTAAAATTATATTTGCAAATAATAATAACCTTCAAAATTTCACAATAGATAACTCTTGGTTGCATGCATGCGGTAATTCTTTGTGGGATATGATTTATGCCCACAATAGGTTTAAATCTATAGATGTAGCTAATTCATCAATTATCGAAGATGCCAAAATAGCTATCAGTTCTTTTGGTGGGGCTCAATTTACTGTAACCAATTCAACATTAAACAAGAATTTTAGGCACATAAAAGCTGCTAAAGGTATATATGGTACAAGCCCGGCAACAATTTCAGGCTCAACCTTAACCTGTAGTGCAAACTTACTACCTTCATATCCTACCATGTATTCACCTAACACCAATCAGACATATATTGGTATAGATTTAATTGGTATGCCAAATTTTGAAGTAGGTAACACTACTTCATCAACTAATACTATAGAAAAAAGTTATTATGGTATATATGCATATTCATCTACGGCTAGCGTTGATAATAATTATTTTCAAACGCAATACGGTATTTATTCGCTTGGTAAAAACAAAGGTACATATGCGCTAAATGTTGGTACAATAGCATCTAATACATTCTTTAAATGTTATGTTGGTGTTTCTGCAAATACAAACATAAATCTGGATGTTGAAGGCAATACCTTTGACCAAAATGGACTTATAGGTATTTGGTATACAAATAATGGTGCATACTCTACCGGAAGTTTACTACCAGGTTCAGTTGCCAGTAATAATGTTTTTGTTTTTGATAATACTATAACTAAAACACCATTTGGTATTGTAGGTATTAATAATAAACGGTCCAATTCATTATTAAAAGATAACCATATTGACTTCTCTACATTTGCCCCTTCAGACCAAGGTATGACCTATGGTGTGTTTTTATCAGAAAACTCAGCACCAAGTTGGTACCAGCAAAACTCAAACTATAAGATTATTGATAATGATATTAATTCTGCCCGTTATGGTATATGGGGTAATAGTCTAGGCGGTAGTTATGTTTATAACAATACCGTTAATCTAACAGCCAACACTTTTCCAACATATTTAGACCCATTTAATGGTGGTGTAAGACTTATAAACAATGTTGGTACTATTGTTTGGAACAATACAGTAAATGGCGGCAGCAATACCGACCCTGATTACCTTGACCCCCGCATGGAGGGTATACGTATAGATAATGGTTATTTTACCATTGTAACATGTAATACAATAAACGATGCAAATACCAAGTATACCGGTCGCGGCATAGATTATTCCAAGCACTTTTTAAGCATAATGCGAGGTAACAATATGCAAAACACACAGGCAGGTTTGGTCTTAAAAATGGGAAGTATAATAACAGAGCAAGGAGATTTAAGTAATCCGTCAGATAACCAATGGATACCAGGCGGCTTTCCAGCTGGGGATTTAAGAACTGAAGATGGTACTGATGGGCCATTATCCCAGTTGTTTGTAAGAGCAAATGGAGATTATTTGCCTCAAGGAGTAGCAGGTACTACACCTTACATTACTTTTAATAGTTCTGCCTCAGGATCATATTATGATTGCGGTACTTTATTAGGGCTTACACCATCTCATTTTGAAGGTGTTGCGTTGCGCTTATTGCATCACAATACAGGATATGACAGTCTGCCAGAACTGGATGAATACCAGATGCGCCAAGCTATTTATTCATACTATAAACTCTATCCTGATAGTTTTAGCGCTGTTACAGACTTGGTAAATTTTGCATTAGATATGGATACTAGTAATATAGGTAAAATGCGCGTGGCCGACAGCCTTATAAATTTTGGTTATATAAACTGGGTAGCAGCCGCAAGGCCCGATACTGTTTTTGAAGCCCAGGATAGTACAGAGTTTGCACAAAATAGCTTTGTAACCCTTGTTACTAATTTAAGCAATGCCGAAGATATGCTGAACAGCATTACGCCTGCTAATGATATAGAGACGGCATCAAAAATAGTTAAGCTTATACAGATAGATGCATACAGGCGTATGGAAGAGTATATAGACAGCTCTAAAATTGATACAGATAACGAAGCATATTACTGGCAAAAGATTAACGACAGCTTGTTCACTGATGAAAATTTGCTGGTGCTTGATTCTATAGCCTTGTTATGCCCCTTTGTATCGGGTCCCGATGTATATACGGCCCGCAATATAATGATGCAGCAAAGTGATACACTATTTAAATATTATGCGCTCTATCGTAACACATGTGAAGATGGGATTTTAGCAAGCACACGTAAAATGCAAGATGTTAATGATGATTCTATAGTAGCTATATACCCTAACCCCGCTATGAATTTTGTAACGGTGGCAATAAATGCTGATGTTGTTGATGGCAGGTTTGAAGTATATGATTATACAGGCAAACTAATAATTACCAAGCCGTTAAATACAAAATACACAACTGTAGATTTACCTGATTACCTCCCTAATAGCCTATATTATGTGCGCGTTATTAATGTAAACGAGATTATTAAAAACGATAAGCTTGTTATTATACGCTAAATAATTGCTAACTTTAATGGCAGTGCAGGCTATATTGCTTGTACTGCCATTTTAATCTCATGCTAAAAAAACTATTTCTAATCTTAACCTTTGCAACTATTTGTGCCTTTTGTGAGGCACAAGAAACACTTATTTATCATACTTCCTTTGAGATTGATAGTAATAAATATTGCGACCATAGTACGTTATTTAATGGCTATGATACCCTAGGGTTAGATTTTAAAAATTTCTATCAAGGTATTTTTAATGCATTAAATACTCCTGATATATTCAGTCCTTGTGATAGTTTTTGGTACTATCAAAATAATGATGATTCCATCCATTTTCAATACAAAAATGGATGGCCAAATAATTATTGGGGTTTTCAATATCCACATAGCGGAAATAATTACGCCGGTACTTTGAGCTACATTTATCCGTTTAATACTACTTTTTTAACTGAATGGATTGGATTAAAACTCCCGATGGAGCTTATTAAAAACAGATTTTATCGTATTGAGTATTACATAAGTGTTGCAGATTATTCCGGATATTTTACTCCTGCTCCGCAAGTTTGTTTTACCGTAGATAGTATTTTCGGTGGATATGTTAAATACTTATCAAATGTAGATATAGAATCAAACCCATTAAATAATGCAGACATTTCATTTGAGCAGGAAGGGATAGTAACAGATACCGTTAACTGGATTAAAATTACTGGGTTATTTAAGTCTAATGGAAGTGAAAAATATGTATATGTAGGTAATTTCTATTCTAATTTACAAACTCTATATGCATCAGGTTCATCTTCTCCTAATGCTCAAAATATCACATACTATTATATAGACGATTTTAGTATTTATGATATAGATTCTACGGTAAGTATTAATGAAAATATTGCTAGTGAAAACAATGTGGAAATTTCTCCTAACCCTGCCCAAGATTTTGTAAGTATAGATATACCTAAAAGCATAAACCAAGCTCAGCTAAGCATTTATAACCTAACTGGGCAGTTAATTTCTCAAAAGCAAATAACACATCCTAGCCAACAAATACCCATTACAGAGTTAGGTAATGGCATGTATATCTTAGTTATCCAAAACGGGGATAAGATTATAGGCAGGGAAAGGTTGGTTGTGGCCAGGTAATCCTGATGGGATTAGGATTAATTTCTAAAATTCAACACTATCAATACTTGCATTGAAGGACTTGATAAATAGTGAAATATTGTACCCAGAGCCGGAGTCGAACCGGCATGCAAATGAAGACCGTTATTAAGTAATGCCTACCCATTTATTGGAGTTTGTGGTTCTAGGGACTTTTTTATTCTATAACAAGTCAAAATCATTCTCAAAAAAGTTCGATAATTGGGACATTAGGTCTACCAAAGGAGAATGCTCAGCTAAATGCTGGGCATTCTTTGTTTTAGGACTACCTGAAAGCTTTGCCCCTTGTGCGAAGTAAGAGATTATTGGATTTGATACACAGGTTCGATAATTG
>JAIXUZ010000349.1 GCA_027483285.1 Bacteroidota bacterium | reverse complement strand
TTGCTTTATACAAGTGGTATTATTTAGTAACTTGCACCTAACCATCTAATTTGTAGTGCCTATTATACACTTATACAACTTGAAAGCTTCTTATAGTCAGCTTCATACCAAAATTAAACTTTTGGTTGTAGCATCTTTTATATGCCTCTTTAGCCTAAATACGCAAGCGCAGTTAACGGTTGCTGCCCCACCCGGCGGCAATAACTACACCCAGTTGTTGCAAAATTTCTTTTTAGGCGGTGGGGTTACCATTTCAAACGTAACGTATACCGGCAATGCTGTTTCCATAGGCTCATTTACCGCTGGCCCTAATACAAACCTCAACTTACCAAGCGGTATAATCATGACTACCGGCAACCGGATAACAGCCGTAGGCCCAAATAACATAGGGTCGGCAGGTACAGATTTACCAAACCCCGGTATTGCACAACTAAACGCCTTAGCTGGCGGCCCAACTTACGATGGAGCACAGCTTCAGTTTAACTTTGTTACCCAATCAACCTCTGTTAATTTTAAGTATGTATTTGCATCTGAAGAGTACCCTGAGTTTGTTGGGTCTATAAACGATGTTTTTGCATTTTTTATTCAGGGCCCTGGTTTTCCAAACTGGACAAATATAGCTTTGCTACCTAACGGACAGGCGGTAACCATTAATAACGTTAACCCAAATTCAAACGCAGCCTTTTACAATGCCAACCCCAACGGCGCACCTGTGCAGTACGATGGGTTTACCGATGTTTTAACCGCTACTGCAGCTGTTCAACCCTGCCAAACCTACACGTTACGCATTGCTATTGCCGATGCTTTTGATGGCGTTTACGACTCTGGTGTATTTTTAGGCGATAATACCTTTAACGGGGGCATTGTAGCTATATCTGCTAACGGCAGCACAGTTAGCGATACCAGCTCTTTTGAAGGATGCTCTAACGGTGCCTTTACTTTTACACTGGCTACACCCCCTCAACAGCCATTTACTGTTAATTACACAGTGGGTGGCACCGCTACCAATGGCACCGATTACCAGCTTATACCCAACAGCGTAGTAATACCTGCCGGGCAAACTTCTGTAACCGTTCCGGTTATACCCATACAAGATGGTATTTCTGAAGGATTGGAAACCGTTACCATAACCTATCAGGCGCCATGTGGTCCTGTTTCTACTACCATCAATATACGCAATGTTGACCCATTGGTAGTGGTTGCCAGCCCCGACCAGCCTATATGTGCAGGCTTTGGCCCGGTACAAATATCAGCATTGGCAACAGGCGGTATACCGCCTTATACCTACACCTGGAACAACGGTGGAGGTTCAGGAACCCCTGTAACTGTTAACCCTGCCGTTACAACCACCTATACCGTTACCGCAACAAGCTCATGCCCCAATACTGTAGCTACCGACCAGGTTGTGGTAACCGTAAACCCCATACCTACGGCTACCTTTACTACCAATGCGCCACAATGCCCTGGTAGCCCTGTTACCGTTACCTACAATGGCACTGCCACGCCTAATGGTACTTACACCTGGGCATTTCCGGGCTCATCAAGCAGCAGCGGCACTGGTCAAAACATGCAAGTTACCTACAACACATCGGGCAACTATAACATTAGCCTTACTGTTACCGAAAACAACTGCGTGTCGCCGCTAAACACGCAGGCCATAAGCATATACCCGCAGCCTACTTCTACCATAGCGGCTTCTACTCCGGTGTGCACCAACGGTAGCAGCCTTGTATCGTTTACCGGAACACAAATACCTGGTGCACAATACACCTGGAATTTTGATGGCGGACAAATAATTGGCGGCTCAGGCCCCGGCCCATACCAAATAGCATGGAATACACCGGGCACTAAAAATATTACGCTTGATGTTACTGCCAATGGCTGTATATCAGGCCAAACAGTATTCCAGGTAGTGGTTAACCCCATACCTACCTCAACATTTACTGTTACAACCCCGCTTTGTACCGATGCCGGAGGGCCTATAACCTACACCGGAACAGGCACAGGCAATGCTACTTATGTATGGGATTTTGACAGCGGAGTTATAGCATCAGGCACTAATCAGGGGCCATATAATGTATCGTGGGCTACCCCTGGTACTAAAAACGTGAGCCTTACCGTTACCGAATTGGGCTGCGTATCTACCACAACAGTAGTACCAGTAACCGTTTACCCAATACCAACCTCTACATTTACTGTTACCAGTCCGCTATGTACCAATGCAGGCGGGCCTATAACTTACAATGGCACTGCTACAGGCAACGCAACTTATACCTGGGCTTTTGATGGCGGCGTAATTGCATCTGGCCAAAACCAGGGGCCATACGATGTTTCGTGGGCAACATCGGGCACTAAAAACATAACCCTTACCGTTACCGAAAACGGATGTACATCTACCCAAACATTAACCCCTGTAACTGTTTACGATGTGCCTACGGCCGATTTTACCGCCACAACAGGCTTGTGTATTGGCACACCAAGCGATGTGGTATTTACCGGCCTTGCATCTAACACCGCCAGCTATCAATGGAATTTTAGCGGTGGTATAATAGTTTCTGGCTTAGGGCAGGGTCCATACCAGGTAAACTATGCAAATAGTGGCTTGTATAACTTAAGCCTTACTGTAGTTGAAAATGGTTGTACATCAACCCCCTATACCCAACAGGTTACTGTAAACGCTTTCCCCGTTGCCGATGCAGGCCCGGATGTAATTGTTTGCAGTGGCCAGCAGGTTGATATTGGCACCCCTGCATTAAACAACTATACTTACGAGTGGGTAAACACCTTAACCGATGTTACCGGAGCTGTTACCGATGCCACACAATCATTTACCGCAATAAATACAAACCAGATAACACCCAGCCCCGATGTTAGGGTATACACCGTAGAGGTGAGCGAAAATGGTTGCATAGCAACTGATGATGTAACCGTTACCGTAAACCCACAACCAACAGTTAGCTTTACTGTTCCTGCTGCGCAATGTATTACAGGCAACACCTACGATTTTTTTGCAGAGGGAACCTATTCTAACAACGCAACATTTGATTGGACATTTGACCCGAATGCCAATTACCCAAGCTCTCCGCTACAAAACCCTTCTAATATTACTTACACTACAACAGGTGGCCACCTTATTACCCTTACCGTTACCGATTATGGTTGCACAGCCAGCTTTACCGATACGGTGGGTGTAACACCCGACCCTGTAGTTAACTTTAGCGCGAGCCCACTTAGCGGCTGCCCCGTATTGAATGTTGATTTTACAGACCTATCAGGTTATGGAAATGCTGCTACCTACAGCTGGGACTTTGGCGATGGCACCACCGGAAGCGGACAGGCACCGACCCATACCTATACCGACCCGGGTAGCTATACCGTTACCCTTCAGGTAGCATTAAGCCAGGCTTGTAAATCGGCTTTGGTGCAACCACAATACATTACGGTTTATCCTGTTCCTGTAGCATCGTTTGTTTTGTTTCCTGAGGTGTTAGACCAGTTAAACCCATTTTTAAATGTTACCAATACATCGCCAAGCGCGGTAAGCTGGACATACGACTTTGGCGATTATTCTACCATTACAGGAGATCCTAACCCTACCCACAACTACACAGATACAGGTACTTATATTGTTACCCAATACATAACCAATGAGTTTGGTTGCGAAGACAGCACCCAACTTAGTGTACGTGTAAACCCTGCATTTAGCATATACGTGCCTAATGCCTTTACTCCTAATGGCGATGGTATAAACGATGTATTTAAAGTACAGGGCATAGAAGTAAAAGACTTTACCCTATACATTTTTAACCGCTGGGGCCAAACCTTATTTACCAGTAAAGACATTAACATTGGTTGGGATGGCAGAGGCGGTGATAATAATGTTTGCCAGGATGAGGTGTACCTGTACCGCGTAATTTATAAAGACGTACTGGGCGCTGAATACGACATAGTTGGAAAAGTGGTAATGTTCCGATAGAGGAGTGAGGAGCGCCTAGAGAGGAGAGTAATTTATTCCGTAAGAAAGATATATGCTTATAGCAAGTTATATAGCCATAGGTTTTGTGGCCCTGATACATATTTACATTGTTTGGCTGGAGATGTTTGCATGGACTACCCGCGGGCCAAAGGTGTTCAGGGGCTTCCCTAAAGATTTATTCCCCGCTACCAAGGTAATGGCAGGCAACCAGGGCTTGTACAATGGCTTTTTAGCCGCAGGGCTTATCTGGTCATATCTTATTACTGATGCTGTATGGAGTAGCAACGTAGCCCTGTTCTTTTTAGGCTGTGTGGCAGTAGCCGGATTATACGGTGCAGCAACGGCCGCTAAGCAAATACTATTTGTGCAAACGGTTCCGGCAGGTATTGCTATAGCGTTTGTTTTGTTGCGATAATACAACCATCATTTAGAAAGGGGCATTACCAATTCTCAGTTCCTGCCAAAGGGGCGCCAATCTTGTTGGCGTAGTCTATAAATTTCTGTTTATCTCTGTAGTATTCCCAATACTCAACAAGGCTGTCTTTATAGCCTATTATAAAATATCCTTTCGTTTCTTTTACCATTAAAAATTTATCCGGATAAGCAATAATACTCTCAGGTTTTCTACTAATTGCTTTCCACAATGTATCTGTACCACCTCCTGTATACTCTGGCCCCCAAGTATATTTTGTAAAAGCCAATATGGTGTCGCCAAAACCGTTATTGCGTATGGTAAAATGGTTATCAATTTTTACAATGCATTTGGATTCCGTCCTGCTAATTGGTATTCCACATCCCCCAAATAAGAGCAATGCAATAGCTGCGGTTATTAAAACGACTTTCATAATAGCAATTTAAGAATTATAGCTTTAACATTCTGTATTCATCCTATATTGCAGGCTTTTACACATGCTTCGCACACTAACTACATTTTTTCTAATCTTACTATTCAGCTTTGCCTGCATGGCACAGCAATGCTATGTGTTTGCAGGGTCTTAC
>JAIXUZ010000236.1 GCA_027483285.1 Bacteroidota bacterium | reverse complement strand
ATGGCAATATCGCCCAACTTGTAGCCTTCGGCCTGCAGGCTACGGATAAGCTCTACCACCTTTTGGCAGTACATATCATCATACGTTAAATCGTCGGCATCAACGGCAACGGTTTCGGGAAAAAACTCGAAGCGTACAAGGCCACCGGTCTTTTTATCGTCAAACTCTTGCGCCTGCTTGTTGTATATATGTTGATAGTTCTCCAGCCTGCGCGAAGCAAACTCAAAAAAGGCATTGTTAAACTCAATAACCTCGCGCTTGCTGCGCCAGTTTTTAGATAGGAATTCTTCTACAAACACCCCCGGGCTGGCCAGCATTTCGGCACGCTCGGCCACCAGTTCGTTATTGTCTTTATTGGCAATGGCAGGCAGGTTTACAAACTGTTCCACATCGCCGCCACGCCAACGGTAAATGGCCTGTTTAGCATCGCCCACCACCATATTGAAGTAGTTGATGCCCTTATCATCGCCCGATAAGGAGTTATGAATCAGTGGTAGCAGGTTTTGCCATTGGGTGGTTGATGTGTCCTGAAACTCATCAATTAAAAAGTATTTAAATTTCTCTCCCAGCCGCTCATATACATACGGTACCGGCTCGTTTTGTACTACAGAACCCAGCCTTTCGTCAAACTCTGAAATATGTACAGTGCCTGTTTCTACACGGTATTCGTCAATTATTTTTTGCAGCTCGTTTAACAGGGCTAGCAAGAAGATGCTTTTGTTGAGCAGCGAGTAATAATTAAACCGCTCATGATCTGTATCTAACAACTTAATCGCCTGTCGGAACAAGGGTTCCAACTCATTAGCGGCATCGTTTATGGCGGCGGTGTAGTTGCTTTTTGCAGGCGCCCATTTGTTGTTCTCCACCACATCAACCACGTTGCGCTTGCTGGGCATAAACTTATCTACCCGCCCTTGCGACAGGTAGATGAAGTACTTGCCAACGCCTGTTTTGCCGTAGGCAAAGGCATCGGTAGGAATGTCGTAATTCTCAATAATCTGCAAGGCCTGCTTGCCAATAGCTACCATCTCTACCTTAAAATCATGGATGAATGTTTCCAGCTTTTGGCGGGTTTCTAAAATATCGGCAATGGTAAGGCTGCGTAGCTTGCGGGCGTTTATTCGGCCTTCGGTATCAAGCAATGTATAGGCAAACGTCTTCAGGTCTTTTTCAATGCGCCAGCTTTTTTCATCATCGGTGCGGCTTTCGGTAAACTCTACCAACGCTTTAGTAAGCAGGGCATCGCTACCTGCACGGCTTATCAGCTCGTCAATGGCATGGCCTAATAACTTATCGGCATCCAGCTCTACGTTAAACGATAGCGGTATACCTAAATCGAACGCAAAGGCACGTACTACGCGGTGTACAAAGCTATCAATAGTGCTTATGGCAAAGTCAGAATAGTGGTGCAAAATAGCCTCGAACGTAGCTTTAGCGCGGGTGCGGAGGTCGGTTTCTGTTAAGCCTGTGGCTTCGGCAATATCGGCAAGGTAGCCTGCATCGTAACCGGGCTCGTCTTTTTCTTTAGACAGTTTGGCTAATGATGATATCACCCGTTCCTTCATCTCGGCCGCGGCCTTGTTTGTAAAGGTAATAGCCAGTATGTACTTAAAGGTATATGGCGATGGCGAGTTTAGGGCAATCTTCAGGTACTCCTTAACCAAGGTGTACGTTTTGCCTGAACCGGCCGATGATTTGTAGACTACGAAGGGCATGTTTTGTACCCACCCCGCCGCGACTTGCAGTCGCAGCACCCCTCCCTACACGTAGGGAGGGGAATTAAGTGGTTGATTTTATTTTTTGTTCTACTATTTCTAAAACTGTAAATATATCGGTTTCAACTTCACTATTTGTAAATCTTAAAATTGTATATCCTAATTCAGTTAGTATTCCGTCTCTGTATTCGTCGTATTCTTTTCTTTCTAAATGTATTGCGCCATCAATTTCAATTATTAACTTACATTTTGCACAATAAAAATCCGGAATAAAAAAGTCGGCTGAATCATGCAGTGTATTATAAAATATAGGATGTTGACGCAAAAATTTTTGACCAAAAAAGGAGTTTTGTTTTAATTCAAACCAAAATAATTTTTCAGCATTTGTTTGATTTTTTCTGAGTTCGCGTGCAAGGTTAAGTATCTCGTTTACTTTGGTCATTGTGCTGAATTATTCCCCCTCCCTACCTGTAGGGAGGGGTTAGGGGTGGGTACAAATTATGCATTGGTTTTTATGTTATAACATGCCCTGCACAAAGGCTCGTAGCTTTCTGTCTGGCCCAGCATTACAAGGTCGGCAGAGGGTGCAATGCGATGCGAGTGGTTAGCCAATGCCCCGCAGCTTACGCAAATGGCGTGTACTTTTGTTACATACTCGGCAATAGCCATTATTTGCGGCACGGGGCCAAAGGGTTTGCCCAGGTAGTCCATATCTAAGCCCGCCACAATTACACGGATGCCATTGTTGGCAAGGGTGTTGCAAACATCTATAAGGTCCATGCTAAAAAATTGGGCCTCATCAATGCCAACCACTTCAACCCCATCAACAATAGGTAAAATGGCCGATGCCGATGCTACGGGTGTAGAGTGTATTGAGTTACTATCGTGCGATACTACGTTGCTTTCATGGTAGCGGGTATCTAAGGCCGGCTTGTAAATTTCTACCTTTTGTTTGGCAAACTGGGCGCGGCGCATGCGGCGTATAAGCTCCTCTGTTTTACCACTGAACATAGAGCCGCAAACTACCTCTATAAAGCCTGTGGTGCGCTTTTTGTGGGGGTGTTCTTCTAT
>JAIXUZ010000234.1 GCA_027483285.1 Bacteroidota bacterium | reverse complement strand
TTGTTTTTGTAGAAGATATTCTCCATCAAAATAGACGATACCTCAGCATCAATAATATACCCCGTATTGGCATAGAACTTTAAATCTGTTTTGCGCGACACCACAATCAGGGCACCTGTTTTAGTCTTCGACATTTTGCTGCAGGCCGATGCTATAGACTGGGTATTAAGTTTAGGCAGTGTTTTGCGCGATATAAATGGGCCAAAGAAGGTAAAGTTCTCAAAAAAACTTTTATTGCCTACCAGCAGTAGAAACCGCCGTATCTCTTGCTGAAACACCACAATAACCGCCACCACCCCTACCCCGATAAACTGCCCTAAAATAGTACTAAGCAATTGTAGGTTTAACGCCTTTACCACTAGCCACAACACATAAAAGGCCACAATGCCAATAAACACATTTACCGCCGCCGAATCTTTTATCAGCGCGTAAAATTCGTATATAAGCAAAGCCACCAGCAGTATGTCTACTACATCAATCCAGCGGAGGGTTAAAAAATCCATAGTTCAAATATATTATTAACTTTCGATTTGTTAAGTTTGGTTTACAAATGAAATATACAGTAGCCCTGTTTATACTATTATTTTGCGGCATTGCCAAAGGGCAAAATCTGCCTGCTAACCCGTATAAAAAAGAATTTAACGATGCGTATGTAGCTTACCCAAACATTCCACGCGGATTGCTAGAAGCCGTTGCATGGACGAATACCCGTTTTACACATCTTCAACCTGACGAAGACGCTGAAACCTGCACCGGTATGCCACAAGCGTATGGAGTGATGGGGCTGTATAAAGATGGTAGAAAGTATTTTGAGAATAACCTGCAACATGTCGCACTACTATCTGGGTATCCTAAAACAGAAATTATTGCCAACCCGGCTATCAGTATTCTTGCTTACGCTACTGCATTAAACCGCAAAACATTAGCTGGCATTTATCCAAATAAAACTATTTACTGGTGGATACTTTCGTCAGCACATTTTGATGGGATGCCCAATAACACTGTGGGGCAACAATATGCAGTATCTGTTCGGTTATATGAAATAGCATCGTTTCTCAACTCCACTGATAAAGCAGATTTCTATGGTTTTCCGCATTATAACCTAGACCTGATTGGTATGTTCGGCGAAGAAAATTTCAAAGTACTTTCCTCATCGCATGTAATGGTATCAGAAGGAAGTGTTATAACCAAATCGGGCATAGAATACCAGCCTGAAAAAAGTACAGAATCGGTTGATTATGGCCCTGCGGTTTGGAATGCTGCCGCCAGTTGCAACTATAGTTCAAGAAGCGGCACTGCAATATCTGCCGTAACCATACATACAGTACAAGGTAGCTATGCGGGGTGTATATCGTGGTTCCAAAACTGCAATGCGCAGGTATCAGCCCATTATGTGGTCCGCTCATCAGACGGGCAGGTAACACAAATGGTAGCCGAAAGCGATAAAGCTTGGCACGTAGGCAACGAAAACCCCTATACCATTGGTATAGAACACGAAGGATATGTTAACAATGCAAGCTGGTATACCAATGCTATGTACACAGCCTCAGCCGATTTGTGCAGGGATATTTGCAACAGCGGCTATGGTATCAGTCCGTTACGCGCCTACTACGGACCGGCGTGTACCGGGGGTTCTTCAGTTTGCCAGTTAGGAGGTTGTATAAAGATAAAAGGACACCAGCACTTCCCCAATCAAAGCCATAGCGACCCAGGCCCAAACTGGGACTGGATAAAATTCTATAACCTGATAAATACCACTACGCCTGTTAACACACTTACCTCCACAGGTGGGACTATATACGATAGCGGTGGGCCGAATGGCGAATATTCCAACGATGAGCAATCTCTAACGCTGATAAACCCGCCCAACACAGCAAGTATAACCCTTACGTTTTCTCAATTCAATATAGAAAATAACTGGGACTATTTGTATGTATACGATGGTAACAGCATTAACGCCCCGCTGATTGCGACTTACACGGGTGCTACTCTACCGGGCTCAATAACTTCTTCGGGCAATTATTTGCTGCTACGTTTTAGGTCTGATTGTGCCACAACAGCCGCAGGTTGGACTGCAACCTACACTACAGTGCCTAATGGTGATTATATAGAACCAACTACAGTTGTTAACCCTGTTGCTGCATGGTATGATAGCAGCTTTGTTGCATCGTACACCGATGCGGATAACAATGGGGGCAGCGGTATACAACAACGTTTTTATAATGTAGCCTGTTTTAATGGTACACTAGCTGATGCTAACCGCCGCAATGGCTTTTACCGCGATAATTTTGATGTATTAGACCCCGCAAAATGGACAGCATATACAGGTACATGGTCTATTAATAACGGGGAATTGGTGCAAAGCGATGAAAGCCTTGCTAATACAAATATCTATTCTGATGTAAAAGAAGATTTAGCTGACGCCTACCTGTATCATTGGGTGGGAAAGATTGGCGGTACAGGTGCTAACCGCCGTGCCGGTTTCCATTTTATGGGCGATAGCGATACGCTGGACAACCATGGTAACTCGTACTTTGTATGGTTTAGGGCCGACCAGGACGAGGTACAGGTATATAAAGTGGCTAATAATGTATTCAGCCTTACGGCCAGTTTTTTATTGCCTATAAATACCGACGAGTGGTACGATTATAAAGTGAGCTTTGACCGCATTACGGGCAAAATGCAAGTATGGATGAATAATGATTTGGTTGGTACGTGGACTGATGCCACACCCTACACCACAGGCAAATACATTGCTTTCCGCAGTGGAAATTGTATGTATACCGTTGATGATTTTGAGGTATACCGTTCGCGCAATACAACAACTACCATAAGCATTGCGCAGGCTGACACTACTGCTGATATATGGTTGGAGAACCAACTAGTAAATAGTGGAGCAGGCCATATCAGGTCTATTGTTACAGACAATGCGGGTAATATATCAGGAATGGATGGGCAACCGATAAACGTAGCATTTACCGTTTACTGGACCGGTGCGGTAAGTACAGATTGGAACAACGCGCTAAATTGGTCGCCACCAAAAGTGCCTACCATGCATATGGATGCAATAATACCCGATATAAGCCAACAGAGTGGCAATTTTCCATTACTAAGCACGGGCAATAATGCGGTAGTGAAAAACCTGGATATACGTTTAGGGGCCAGCATTGCCAACGCTAATGGCAAAACCATTACCGTGGTTAAAGACTTAAGCAACAAGGGCACTATTAATGCCGGGGCTAATATTAAGGTGGGGAATTGATTTAACTACATTTTACAATATAAACATAACACACGCGTCTATGGTTTATAAGTAATCTTGAATCAAACTACAATAACATGCAAACAATACTAGGTGCCGGCGGTGCAATAGGCATAGGCCTTGCAAAAGCATTAACCCAATAT